>JADJJE010000017.1 GCA_016706685.1 Sandaracinaceae bacterium
GCAGCACGCGTGCGGCGCATTGTTAAAGTTCTGTCTGCGAACGGTCAGCGGGGAGACCCGGTGTAATGACGAAGCGCTCAGTCTTCGCCATCGTCCCAGTGGTCCGAGAAGACCGGCTCGCGCTTCTGCATGTTGGCCATGACCGCCTCCATCTGGTTCTTGCTGCCCAGGAGCTGGAGCTGGAGCTCGGTCTCGAACCGCAGGCGCGCGTCCACCGGGATGTCGAGGGAGTGGTTCAAGAGGCGCTTGCCCGCGCGGATGGCGTCGGGGTTCTTGGTGGCGATGGTGGCGGCGAGCGCCAGCGCCTCGGCCACCGGGTCCTCCGCAAGGCGTGTCACCAGCCGGAGCGCCAGGGCTTCTTCGCCGCGCACGATGCGCCCGGTGAACATGAGCTCCTTGATGACGTCGAGCGGCGCGTAGCGCAGCGTGGTGGCCGTGAGGCTCATGTCGGGGATGAGGCCCCACTTGATCTCCATGATGGAGAGCTGCGTCTCGGGGTGCGCGATGCGGATGTCCGCGCCCGCCGCGATCTGGAAGCCGCCGCCCAGCGCCACGCCGTGCAGCGCGGCGATGACGGGCACCTCGAGCTCCTGCCACACCCAGCCCACGCGCTGCGCAAGGTTGGCCGGGCTGTGGTCGCCGCGCGCGAGGAGCGAGCTGCCGCCGCCGGTGGCGAAGGCGCTGAACGCGCTGAAGTCGAGCCCGGCGCAGAAGGCCTGGCCCAGGCCGGAGAGCACCACGGCGCGCACGCTCCTGTCGGCCATCAGCTGCTCGCCCGCGGCGACGATGCCCTCGAACATGGCCACGTCGAGGGCGTTGCGCTTGTCGGGGCGGTTGAACTGGACGTGAGCCACGGAGCCGTGGCGCTCGATGAGGACGCGGTCGGTCATGGGCTTTGTACCGTATTTTCTCGTGAAGCAGGGCGCTCATGGGCAGGATGGGACCCGACCTTTCTATAGACGCCTACTTCGCCGGCACCCAATGCACGCGTCGTGCTCGCTCAGCGGCGGAACGGCGAAGCGTGCGTTGTAATCGACCTATGGGATAGACTCTTAGTGTACGTCCATGAGACGATCCATGAGGACTACGGGCTGAAATGATTCGTGATTCCTATGGGCCAGCCGGCCAAGTGATCCGGTCCGAGGCCTTCCAACCGAGGAGCAGTACTCTTCTCACTCGCACGCGACGCAGCATGAGGAGTGCTAAGGTCAGCGCGAAGAGTTCGAGTAAGCGGGACATCGTGCGGGCTCAGCCGTGCCCTGGCTGCACCGGCGGACAATTCGAATGACGAGCGGACCGCGTCGACGACTCACCGTGCGTGGGGCGCGGTCTGAACTCGAGAGCTATCGTCCGTGGCTGGACGTGGCGCCCCTCGGTGGGAGCAGCCCCGCTGGCATAGCTCACTACGCGCTTGCCTATCACTACCTCGTCACCGCGTGCCCATCGCAATCTCCGCTGACCGTGCTCGACCTCGGATGCCACGTGGGGCTGTTCGTCGACTTTCTGGGTACCCGCGGTCACGCCGCCATCGGCGTGGAGAAGAGCACCCACCTTGCCGAGCTCGGGCGGGCTCGTGGACTCGACGTCCGGCGCGGCGACGTCGTCGACCTCGGGGACCTCGTGGCGCCGGCCAGCATCCATCTTGCTGTTGCCATGCGCCTGTTTCATGCAGAGGCCCCTCCGTTCGAGCCGGTCTGGGTAGAGCGGTTCGCACGTGCCGTTCGCACTGTCCTGCGCCCGGACGCGGCCCTGTTCTGCGAGGCCGAGGTGCCGCTGCCCATCGACGCATTCGAGCGGGCTGGCCTCTGCGTCCGACATCGGATCGCCGCCGAGAAACCGCACTGGAAGTTCGGTCGTGTGCGCGATGACGCGTGGGTATTCGTGCTGACGGGCGGCTGAATCACGTCGGGCTCTCCGGCCAGACGGAGCTTCCGCGGGCTCCTCTCGGTCGTACCGGACGCGTCGCGCACACGGAACAGCGGCGTGTCGTCCGGAAACACGTCGACGACCGAGTCGCCGTCGGCGAGCACGAGCGCGATCGCGTCGACGCCGGCGTGCACCTCGAGCTCGAGCGTTCGCCGGTCGCGCAAGCGCACGAGGATCAGTCCCCGTCGATACTTGACCATCATGATTCCGGGCACCGAGTGCGGGTACGCCTCGATGAGCTCGGAAGGATCGTGGGCGATGGTTCGTCCGAACGGGATCTCGACGGGGAGGTCGGCCGCGGACGCGGGAAGCAGACGAAGCACGCCCTCGGCGATCTCGTATCGAACACCGTTGACCTCGTCGATGGCTCCCCGGCTGGCGGCGAGATCCACGACGATGGGCGCGCGCTGTGGAGGGACCGGCGGAGCACCCGGCGCAAACCGCGCGAGATCGATGGTGGCACTAATCGATCCGTCCCGGATTTGAAGCTGTCGCCCCGAGGGCGAGAGCCAGTGCCGGCGAGGCACCATGCCCATGTCGAACGTCGCTAGGGGAGGGACTGCATTTGTCCCAGGGCTCGCGGACGCCGTCGCCAGCGCCACCCTGAACGTGCCCGACGCGGGCCCATAGCCCCGCCGATTTCGAACGGCGCGAGCAGCCCGTGGTCATTCCGGCAGCGTCAGAAAACCGTCCACGAGTTCGGGTCAGTTCCAGGACACCCTTGAACATCGCGGACCAGTCGGCCGACAAGGTCGCGCAGTTCGGCGCGAACACGCGGATGGGGCGACCTGCGCACCCCGAGGAGATCGCCCCCGCCTTCGTGTTCTTCGCGTCGGAAGCGGACTCTGGCTACTGCACGGGAGAGGTGTTGGGCCTGCTGGGCGGCGGCACGAGGTCCCACTGACGCGGCGGACTGCCCCGTCTGGGGCAACTCATCGAGACCCAAGAGAAGCTCGACAAGGCCCGCACCTACCGTGAGCGCACGCTCTCGAGAGGCCGCGTAGAGCACGCCGCGTCGTCCTGACCTTTGCGCTCGGGACTGGCGAGCGGACGGCCTCTACCCCTCACGCACCGACAGTGGACCCCTGAGCGCCAGCGCCTGACGTCAGGGAGCCGGCGCGGGGGTCGCGGGGTCGCTGGGGCTCGCGGGGAACGAAAACCCCCGGCCCCAGCCGAAGCGCGCCGCGCCCGTCCGTGCGTCGAGCACGTTCAGGACGCCGCCCGCGACCACGAACACGCGGCCCCCTTCAGCGGCCACCCGCGGGTTGCCGAAGCCGTGCAGGCGTACGCGGAAGAGCTCTCGCCCGGTGGATGCCTCCGCGGCATGGAGCATGGCGACCTGCTCGGGGTGGGCCACGCCCGCGACATAGGCGACGCCGTCGTGCACCGCGCTGCCCGACCCGCCGAAGGCCAACGGCACCACCACGTCGTAGCCGTTGGGCCCGGAGCGTCGCAGGTGGAAGCTCCTCTGCCGCTGCGGCTCCACCACCACCGAGAGCGCGGCGTCGATGGGATAGACCCACGCCCCGGACACGAGCGCGGGGCGCACGCTCCCGCCCGCGTCCTGGATGCGCAGCGCTCGGTCGGTGGCGACCGTGCTCGTGGTGATCTCGCTGCGCACGTTGCCGTCCTCCCAGTGGAAGCGCTCGGCGGTGCCGCTCACGTTGAGGTGGAACGAGCTCGCGTTTTCGCAGACGAGCACCACCTCGCGGGGTGCGGCGTGCGTCCAGAACAACGCGCCGCTGGCCCCGTCCAGGATCACGATGCTGGCTGTCGCGTCGGGGGCGTCGACCCGAACGCGCCCCACCACATCCAACGTGCTGTCCCCCGTCGCGCGAACGAGGCAGAGGTCCCCCGAGAGCCCGAGGGCAGGCAGGGTGAGCAGATGGAAGCTTCGCCGACCAGGGTTCGCGCGCCTCCGCACGACCACCTGTTCCGGCCCGCTGGCGGCGTTGCGAGCGCTCGGCGCCCGCCCTTCGTCGCTCGGCTGTGGGACCTCCACGTTGCGTAGGGGAGCCTCGATGCGGATCTCGGTGGACGGACCCGCGATGGGCACGGCGCTGGGGTCCTGATACCGGCCGTGGGCGAACACGCGGAACGTGCCCTGGTGCTCGTCGACGGGGGCGAAGCGCACCCACTCGAGCTGCGGCGCGAGGCGCTCCTTGCCCAGGCGGCAGGCGCGCAGGCTCGCCCGGTCGCGCCCCGCCGTGGCCTCCGTCATGCAGCCGTCGAACTCCTGGTACGCATAGGCCGGGTCGCCGGTCGCCTCGAGCTCCTCCGCGATGAGACGCCGCAGCGCCGGCGTGCTTCCGAGCGCAGCCGCCTCACGCGCGCGGCCCAAGGCGCCCGCGTGGTCACCGCTGCGGCGAAGCTGCGTGGCTTGGGCGGTGAGCTGTCGACGCTGCTGGGCGGCCTCGCGGCTGAGGGCCGCGGGACGCTGGGCGGCGGCGTGGCCCGCGTTGGCCAGCAGCACGACGACCGCCAGCGTTCGCAGCGTGATGAGACGGCGAGGGTGCGATTCGTGGGTGTGAGTCATGGGAGGCGTGCCACCGAGCCACACTACGGACCACTGTTCGCCGGGTCGCAAGCCGGCTCTGCAGGGTTGCAATAGAGGTTCGGCATCAGCTCGCCCGACCACTTGGCGCGAAGGCCCGCGTTGCTGTTGTTGTTGCTTGGGTCGAGGTCCCAGAAGGCCAGGCCGAATCGCTCCCGGTGGAACCAGGGCCCGATGTGCCCGCCCCAGTAGCCCTCGGCGAGTAGCGTATTGCAGAAGCCGCGCGACCACTTGATCGCCCACGGGATGTTCGACTTCGGACCACTGAAGATTCCTTCGGCGCCCGGTACCGTGGTGCAGCCGGGATGGCCGTCAGGCAGGTAGGGGGCTTGATCCTCGAGGTCGGGAATGAACGTCGCTCCGCAGTGAGCGTTGTTGCTGCCTTGGCAGGGGCCGTATGCCGAGCCCACTTCGCCCGGGTACTCGTCGTCCCACATCGTGGTGTGCGAACGCTCCTGGCCCCATTGTGCACGCGCGAACATGCAGTGGTCGGGCTGCACCTGACGGTCTTCGCTCGTGTAGCCGATGAGGGCTCGAAGGTGATTGATCGCGATGCGGTGCCATTCGTCGAGCTCCGCCTTCGTGGGGTTGTTGACGTCCGCGAAAGGGTTGTGTTGGTAGAAGACCTCCCGTAGCCCTCGCAGCCGGTCCACGCTGGGACAGAGCGCTTCCGCGAACTCCTCCGGGCTCATCTGGGACGGGTTGTAGACGGTCCCGTCCCATTCCGCCTCCGCCCAGTCCTCGGCGGAGATCCAGCCAACTCCGTCTGGGTCGTGGGAGGTGTTACCCCCGCCCTCGAAGGGCTTGGTGGCGAACGTTTCCCAGTTCGCTGGGTCGGGCGTGTACTGCACGAGGTCGTCCCGTCCCCCCGCGTGCCGCCGTCCCCCCCCGTGCCGCCGTCACTCCCGCCGCTGTTGCAGCCTCCGCAGGAAGCGACGGCCAGCCCGAGCAAGCCGCCGAGCGCGACACCGACCGTTCGTATCATCCGCGATTTCGGTGCCATGTCTCGTTCCCGTTTGGTGGTGTGGCTGGCCCTCAAAATAGCGGGCCGTCACGACGACCACAAGATGCGCGCGAGCGTCTCGTCCGCGCGCCGACGCCGTTAGACGCGTTGACAGAATGCCGGTGTCGCGCCGGGCCGTTTGCCAACTTCGACATTGGGGTCCAGTCGATCGCGCGCTTCCTCCATGAATCGAGCGCGATTGTCGCGGCACGAACCTTGCCATGCGACCGCCGCATGAACACAACCGAGTCCGTCATTCGTTTCTCGACAGCAGCCGGCGTCAGCGTGCTGCTCCTGCTCCTCTCGACCATCCCCGTCCTCGCACAGGAGGCCGCCGAGCTTCAGCCCGCGCCAGACAGCCCGCTCCGAACCACGATCGAGACCGGCCTCTCCATCTCGGCCTGGCGCTCCGAGTATCGCATCGAGAGCGCCAGTTCTCCGACCTACGACAACGTGCTCACCTGTCCCGCTGCGATGGGTACGAACACGCGCCTCGGGATCGGGTACCGCGTGGGTCGGCGTGCGGAACTCGGTGGCTTCGCGACGTACGACTTCTCTCGACCACGCGCTTGCTCCAACTGGAACGGCGTTGATCATGAGCTGCACACGGTCACGGTGGGCCCGGCGCTGGTCTTGCGGCCGCTCGCAGCGCCCGGTCTGTTCTTTCGCGTGGGGGCGGGCGCCACATGGGTCAGGGGGAAGCCCATGCTGAACAACTGGGAACCGCGCGGCGTGGGAGCCAGCGCCGACGTGGGCTACGAGTTCTTCCGTGGCCGACGAGCCACGCTGTTCGTGAGTGGAGGTCTCGTCGCGAACTTCGCCTTCGACTCGCAGAAATCGAACAACCCGGACTTCGAGCGACAAGAATGGAGCCTCGCAAGTCGCTCGTTGGCTGGCACGCTGCGGATCGGCGCGTCGCTGCGGTAGCGCATCGGGAACGCGCCAGGATTCGGCGATAGTCCGCCGCCGATAGGCCCCCCGTTCCCGCGTAGCAATTCCTCTACAGCAACCGAGGGAGCCGGGCTGGGGCCCACCACGTACGTTGGTTCGACCACACGCGTCCGCGAATTGCGGCCAGCACGATGGGAACGAACATGACTTTCCGCGCTCTTGTCCTTATCTCGCTCACGCTCTCGGCCATGGGGTGCGCCCCCCCGGGTGACACCAACCCCAACCCCGACAGCGGCGTGTGCGACGGGACGGCCACGACCTGGTGCGACCCGAACGACCTCAGCCAGGTCTTCGCGATCGACTCCTGCGGGGACGTCACGGGTGTTCGGAGCGTCTGTGACACGGGCCGTGAGTGCACGCAGCGCACGCCCACCTCGCTGGCCACCTGCACGCCGATTGGCGGCTGCACCACCACGCTGGACAAGGCGTGCAACGAGGACGACCTCTCGGCGGTGTTCTACGTGAACTCGTGTGGCGACTTCACCACGGTGTTCGAGGCCTGCGACGTGAACGCGGGCGAGCAGTGCACCATCGACCCGGGCAACACCAACCCGCAGTGCCGTCACCCGTGCTTCCCGCTGCGCAACACCATCGCGTGCTCGGCAGACTCCCGCTCGCGCGTGTGGGTGGACGGGTGTGGCAACCTCACCGAAGACGTGTTCTCCACGTGCGCTGCCGACGAGACCTGCGAGTCCAACGTCTGCCGCGAGGTGGTGGACCCGTGCGAGCCCGCCCACGCTTCGCTCGGCTGCGATCCGGCCGACCTGTCGACCACACGCTGGATCAACGGCTGCGGCGAGCTCACCGACGACGTCGGGGTGACCTGCCCCATGGGGGACGTCTGCAACAACGGGCAGTGCGTGGACGTGTGCGACGAGCCCATCGGCACGGCGTGCAACAACGTGGACGCACCGGCCTACCTCACGGGCGAGAGCTTGATCCAAGCGACCGACGCGTGCGGCGCGCGCACCAGCACCATCATCGAGACCTGCGCGGACGGCGAGATGTGCTCGGCGCGCAGCGGCATTCCCCAGTGCCTGAACTCCATGACCGACACCACCAGCCCCTTCTACTTGAAGGCGTGCAGCTTCGGTATGTTCCTCGACGCACAGACCGACCTGCACATGGACTGCCGCTGCCGCAAGGACATCCAGAGCGACCCCACCAGCCGCGAGGGCTCCATCTTGAACTGCTGGCCCGTGGAGGACGCCTGGGGTCAGGGCTTCCGCTGGGGAGATGGGCCGCACCTCCTCACCATGCAGCCCACCGTCTACGGCGGCGTGCTCTCCCCCACGCACGGCGAGCTGTTCGCCACCATGCAGTACACCGACCCGACCTACACCGCGGGCGGCCTGATCGTGGCCTACGACTACACCACCGGTGAGCGTCGCATCGTGAGCGGCAACTACCGCGAGCCCGCGGGCGGCTACACGGCCTATGGCTCGGGCTACCAGAGCCAGCGGATGGTGTCGGGCGTGCCGCGCGAGACCACCTCCCTGAACTACGTGCAAGACGTGGAGCTGGGCTCGGACGGGATGCTCTACGCCTATGGCAACGGCACGCTCGAGAACGTCGAGATCGTTCGCGTCCATCCCACCACCGGCGCACGCACGCTGGTGTGGCGCGTGGAGCAGCGCAACGGTGCGACGTCGCCCTTCGGCCAGTGCTACGGCTCGCGCACCATCAGCACCACCGCGAGCGGGCGCATCCCCGTGCAGTACGAGCACCGCGCGTTCGCCATGGACCAGGCCACCGGCAAGTTCTACCTGGCCTTCCGCAACCCCTCGGACGGCATCGGCGTGGTGGAGATCGCGGCCGACGGCTCCACCTGCCGGATCGTGTCGCGCACGTGGGCGGCCCAGCTGCCCGACATCGGGACGGGCTTCAGCCCACAGTACACGTCGCTCTCGGGCATGCACGTGCGCGGCGGCAACGTCTACGTGGTGCACATCCTCCAGGAGGCGCTGGTGGCCTACGACATCGTGAGCGGCAACCGCACCGCGGTGTCGGTGGCGGGCTCCCTCGGCGAGGGCGACCACGCCATGGGCGAGAACAACATGTTCTGGGACGAGTCGCGCGACCTGCTGTGGGTCATGGGCCAGGTGGCGCCCTTCCTGGGCTTCGCGGTGGACCTCACCAACGGCGACCGCGATCAGGTCTACCGCATCACGGCGGGTGGCCTCCTGCCCGGCGAGTACCCCGTGGGCCAGGAGCAGGGCCACGCGGGCGCGCTGCGCAACGGCAACTACGTGGGCCACGGCGCCGTGGGGCTGCACCCCACCAACCCGGACCGCCTATACCTGGTGGGTCGCGCGGGTGAGATGTACGAGTACGAGATCTCCACCGGCAACAGCTGGATCATGTCGCTCTGACGGGCTGCTGCGACCCGCGCGGTGCTCAACGCGAGGCGAGCACCGCGCGGATCTCGTCCAGCACCGCCGGGTCCTCGATGGTGGCGGGCACGGGCGCAGGCCGGCCCTCCGCGATCTTCTTCATGGTGCCGCGCAGGATCTTGCCCGAGCGCGTCTTGGGCAGGCGCTGCACCACCACGGCATCCTTGAACGCCGCGACGGGGCCGATGGTCTCGCGCACGGCGGCGACCACCTGCTTCACCACCTCGGCGTGGCTCAGCGTGACGCCCGCCTTCAGCACCAGCAGCCCGAGGGGCAGCTCGCCCTTCAGCTCGTCGGCCACGCCGATCACGGCGCACTCGGCCACCGCGGGGTGCCGCGAGAGCACCTCCTCCATCTGGCCCGTGGAGAGCCGGTGGCCCGCCACGTTGATGATGTCGTCGGTGCGCGCCATCACGTAGACGTAGCCCTCGTCGTCCACGTAGCCCGCGTCGGCGGTCTTGTAGAAGCCGGGGTAGTCCGCCAGGTAGGCGGCCTCGAAGCGCTCGTCGGCGTTCCACAGCGTGGGCAGCGCGCCCGGCGGCAGCGGCAGCTTGGCCACCAGCGCGCCCGTGGTGAAGGGCGGCACGTCGTGTGCCGCGTCGTCCACCACGCGAATGTCCCAGCCCGGCACGGGCAGCGTGGGCGAGCCGTGCTTCACGGGCAGGCGCTCGATCCCCAGGCAGTTGGAGACGATGGGCCAGCCGGTCTCGGTCTGCCACCAGTGGTCGATCACCGGGACCCCGAGGTGCTGCTCGGCCCACTCGAGCGTGGCCGAGTCGCTGCGCTCGCCCGCCAGGAACAGCGCCTCGAAGTGGCTCAAGTCGTACTTCTTCAGCAGCACGCCGTCCGGGTCGTCCTTCTTGATGGCGCGAAAGGCGGTGGGCGCCGTGAACAGCTTCTTCACGCCGTGCTCCGCGATCACGCGGAAGAAGGTGCCCGCGTCGGGCGTGCCCACGGGCTTGCCCTCGAACAGCAGCGTGGTGTTCCCGTTCAGCAGTGGCCCGTAGACGATGTAGCTGTGGCCCACCACCCAGCCCACGTCGGACGCCGCCCAGAACACCTCGCCCGGCTGCACGCCATAGACCGCCTGCATGGAGTACTGCAGCGCCACCGCGTGGCCACCCTGGTCGCGCACCACGCCCTTGGGCTTCCCGGTGGTCCCCGACGTGTAGAGGATGTAGAGCGGGTCGGTGGCGCTCACCGGCACGCACTCCGCGGGCGTCACGCCCGGGGCCGCGATGGCGTCGTCCCAGCTCACGTCGCGCCCCGGCTGGAGCGTGGCCAGCAGCTGCGGGCGCTGCTTCACGATGCAGCGCGCGGGCTTGTGCGAGGCCAGCGCGATGGCCTCGTCGAGCAGCGGCTTGTAGGCCACCGTGCGCGAGGGCTCGATGCCGCACGACGCGCACACCATCAGCACGGGCTTCGCGTCGTCGATGCGCGTGGCCAGCTCCGCGGCGGCGAAGCCCCCGAACACCACCGAGTGCACGGCGCCGAGGCGCGCGCAGGCCAGCATGGCCACCACCGCCTCGGGGATCATGGGCATGTACAGGATCACGCGGTCGCCGGGCGTCACACCGTTGGCCCGCAGCGCCCCCGCGAACAGCGCCACCTCGTCGCGCAGCGCGCGGTAGGTGAGCGTGCGCTGCGTGCCCGTGACGGGGCTGTCGTAGATCAGCGCCAGCTGCTCGGCGCGCCCACCCTCCACATGCCGGTCGAGGCAGTTGTAGGCCGTGTTCAGCACGCCGTCCGGGAACCAGCGGTAGAACGGCGCGCGCGCAGCATCGAGGGCGCGCGTGGGCGGGGTGACCCACGTGATGGCGCGGCTCTGCTCGAGCCAGAAGGCCTCTGGGTCCTGGAGGGAGCGTTGGTGGACCTCGCGGTGCGTGGCGGTCATGGGGGATGTCTATCACGCCTGCGAGGGGTTCGAGGGCGAGCGGTTCCATCGCACATGTTTCAAGGCACATGGGCACCCCCGGCTGGAAGCCGGGGGCAGCAAACCAGGTCTGGATAATCGGCATAGGGGGCCCGAGTAGTCGACTCGGGCTCCCCTGCCACACCACCTGGCATGCGGGTCCGCACCAGGCGGTTCGATGAGTTGAGGTCAGGGGGCGAGGCGCGGGAGGCCCAGCCCGTCGAAGAATGCATTAGGAATTGCGGCGTTGATCGCCATAGCCGAGTTCCGCCACCACCGCTTAGCGTTGCCTGCCACTCTCGCGGCAGCGGTGGCGCTGAGCCCACGGGCCCGCAGCTCTCGGAACACGGTTGGGCCGCGTTTCCATTGTTTGAGCTGGTAGGCCCGCAGTCGGTGGCGGATCCACCCGTCCATCTCCTGAAACCGCTTCTTCGTCCTGGCGACCCGGAAGTAACCGAGCCAGCCGTTCAGATAGACGGCGAGAGACTGGACGACTTCGGCGAGGCTGCGCCCACGCGTTCGACGCGTGAGCTGACGCACCCGATCCTTCATGGTCTGAAGGGCCTTCGGCGCCACCAGTGGCTCCGTCTTGGCATCGTGACGGATCGACAGCGTAAAGCTGAGGAATGGTCGCGAGGCCGCCGGAGCCACCGCACTCTTCGCTTCGTTGACGCGGAGATGGAGCCGGCCGAAGAGCATCACCAGCGAGCGCATGACGCGCTCGCCGGCTACCTCCGTCCGCACGAACACGCGCAGGTCATCCGCATAGCGGACGAACGCGTGGCCGCGCTGCTCCAACTCCTTGTCGACTTCGTCGAGGAGCACGTTCGCAAGTAAGGGCGACAACGGGCCACCTGTGGTGTGCCCTCGCGCCGCTCCACCACGACCCCGTTCGCCATCACGCCAGCGTTCAGGTAGCGGCGGATGAGCCTCAGCACGCGTCGGTCCGCGATCCGTTTCGCGAGCTTCCCCATGAGCACGTCGTGGTTCACGCGGTCGAAGAACTTCTCCAGATCCACGTCCACCACCCAGCGTTTCCCGCCCTCGACGATGGCGCACACCTCGCGCATGGCGCCGTGTGCTCCTCGGTTCGGGCGGAATCCGTGGCTGTGCTCCGAGAAGGTCGCGTCGAACGGCGGCTGCAGGACCTGCAACAGGGCCTGCTGAATCAGGCGGTCGAGTACCGTGGGAATGCCGAGCATGCGCTCGCCGCCCCCGGGCTTTGGGATCATCACGCGGCGCACCGCATGCGGTTGGTACGTGCCCGCGAGGAGTTCCTCGCGGACACGCGGCCAATGTTCCCTCAGCCACTCTGGTAGCTTGTCCACCGTCATCCCGTCGATGCCGGGACTCCCCTTGTTCCCTCTCACTCTCTTCAACGCGCGCTGCAAGTTCGTGTGCTCGAGCACACGCTCCATCATCGCGTCCGTTCCTGGGCCTTCGGTTCCGGTCGTCGCCGACGTGGCTTGCCCGCTTCGCTCTGCTCTCGGGGCTTCACCCCTACCCTCGAACGGAAGCTCCAACTGCTTGGACTTCTGGACCATGGCTACGTCGAGACTCCCGGGCGTCCTGCCCTTCCCATCGTTCGGCCCTTCGGCAGCGTCTCGCGACGCGGCCTACTACGACCTCGGCTGACTTCTCGCTCCGCGTCGTGAACGCGTCGCCCTTTCAGGCATGAGGCGAGATCTCCCCAGGTAAGAACGCTGACCTTCTCTGCACAACCGCCGGATCTACACCACACCCCATTGTCCATCGCGGCTTCGCAGGTAGCCGGCTGCTCGCCCCAGGGTGCATCGCCTCGTATCCGGTTCTTGTTCATCGGCTCGCAGATGCGTTCCACGCTTCCTCCAGACGGTCGGTCGCCCTTCCGCCCTTGCGCTTCACTTCCTTCGTTATGGACTACTAAGGGGAGGACTTTCACCTCCTGGTCAGCGCCCATGCTGGGCGCACGGCATAAAAGTCCCCCGAGAGGGGGACTACGTGGCTGGAAGCGGGGTTTGCTCTACCCAGGGTAGCCGGACGGAAGCCACCCGCTGCAGAGCGATCACCAGGTCCTGACCAAGCAAGGCCCCGGGGTCCGGGTACCCTTGGTCATACGGCCCCCAAGTTCACCTTCAGTTAGTCCGACCCGCAGGGGCGGACTTTCAGGTCGCCGAGGCCTGGTTTGCTGCCCTCGGCTTCCAGCCGGGGGTGCCCATAGAGCCTTGCAGCAAGGCGAATCGGGCCCCAAGCAAGATGCTTTGAATCATCAGGCTGAAGCCGTGGGTGCCCAGCTCCTAGCGCGCCCGGCAGCCCGCTGACACGCTGCGCCGCATGACGGACCCTCGGCTCAGCGCCCGCACGCAGCAGATCGCGCCCTTCCTCGCCATGGAGGTCATGGAGCGCGGCATGGCCCTCGCGCGACAAGGCCACGACGTGATCCAGCTGGGCGTGGGCGAGCCGGACTTCGACGCGCCGCCCGAGGCCGTGCGCGCCGCCATGGACGCGCTCGGTCGTGGCGACACCCACTACACCGACAGCCGCGGCCTGCGCAGCCTGCGCGAGGCCATCGCGCGGGACTCCCAGGCGCGGCGCGGGGTGCCCACGGATCCGGATCGCGTGTTGGTCACGCTGGGCACGTCGCCCGCCATCTTGATGGCGCTGCAGGTGCTGGTGAACCCGGGCGACGAGGTGCTGATCCCCACGCCGCACTACCCGTGCTACCCGAACATGGTGATCGCCTGCGGGGGCGTGCCGGTCTTCGTGCCCACCTTCGCCGAGGACGGCTACCGCATCGACGTGGACGCCGTGGCTCGCGCGCGCACACCACGCAGCAAGGCCATCTTCCTAGCGTCGCCGGCCAACCCCACGGGGGCCGTGCAGCCGCGCGAGACGGTGGAGGCGCTGGCTGCGCTCGGGCTCCCCATCCTGAGCGACGAGATCTACGACGGCCTCTTGTTCGACGGGCAGTCCGTGACGTCGCCGCTCGGCTTCAGCGCGGACACCTTCGTGCTGGACGGCTTCTCGAAGCGCTACGCCATGACGGGCTTTCGCCTGGGCTACCTGATCGCGCCCGAGTGGGCCTCGCGCGCCCTGCAGAGCCTGCAGCAGAGTCAGTTCATCTCCGCCACGCACTTCGTGCAGAGCGCGGGCATCGCGGCGCTCGAGCACGGCGCGCCCCACGTGGCGCACATGCGCGGCATCTACCAGCGCCGCCGCGACGTGCTGCTGGCGGGCCTGCGCGAGCTGGGGCTGGGCATCCCGCAGGCGCCGACGGGGGCGTTCTACATCCTGGCCGACGCACGGCACCTGGGCGCGGACTCGCTCGCCACCGCGTTCCGCATCCTCGAGCAGGCGCACGTGGCGGTGGGCCCGGGCCGCGACTTCGGGGTGATCGCGGAGGGCCACCTGCGCTTCAGCTACGCCACGTCGGAGACGCAGATCACCCGCGCCCTCGAGCGCTTGGCGCGCGTGCTGCCCACGCTCTGACCGAGCGCGCCTGCCGCGAGCTACTCGCCGAGCATGGCCAGCAACCCGGCCTCGTCCAGCACGGCCACGCCCAGCTTCTGCGCGGCCTCCAGCTTGCTGCCGGCTTCCTCGCCCGCCACCACGTAGTCGGTCTTGGCCGACACCGAGCCCGCCACCTTGCCGCCCGCGGCCTTGATGCGCGCCCCGGCCTCGGCGCGCTTGAGCGTGGGCAGCGTGCCCGTGAGCACGAAGGTCTTGCCGGCCACGCCTTCGACGGCGCGCGTCTCGGTCTCGAGCGCGGCCAAGGACACCCCCGCGGCCGCGAGGCCCTCGAACACCGCGCGCACGCTGGGCGCGGAGAGCTCAGCGAAGATGCTGTCCGCAGACTTGCGCCCGAGCCCCTCGACGGCGCCGCGCTCGCTCGACTTGTCGGGGGCCACGTGGGCCACCGCGTCGGGCTCGCCCGCCACGTAGCGTGCAGCGAAGGCGAGCAGCTCTTCCGCGCTGCGCCAGTGCTTGGTGAGCTCCTCCGCCATGGTCACGCCCACGTGCCGGATGGCCAGGCCGATGAGCACGCGCGCGAGGCCGCGGCCCTTCGCATTCTCGAGCGCCTTCACCACGTTCTTGGCGCTCTTGTCGCCCATGCGCTCGAGGCCCGCCAGCTGCTGCGCTGTGAGGCGGAACAGGTCGTCCGGGCGGTGCACCCCCGCGTGCTGGATGACCTGCACCAGCAGCGCCTCGCCCATGCCGTCGATGTCCATGGCCTGCCGCCCCGCGAAGTGCTTGAGGCGCTCGAGCACCTGGTCGGCACACGCCGGGTTGGGGCAGAACACGAAGATCTCCTCGCTGACCACCGCGCTCCCACAGGTGGGGCACTGCGCGGGCGGCACGAAGGGCACGGTGCCGTCGGGACGGGCCGCGAGGTCCACGCCCACCACCTGCGGGATGATGTCGCCCGCCTTCTCCACGAACACAAGGTCGCCAACGCGCACGTCTTTGCGGGCGAGCTCGGGGAAGTTGTGCAGCGACGCGCGGCTCACGGTGGTGCCGGCCAGCGGCACCGGGTCCAGCTCGGCCACGGGCGTGAGCTTGCCGCTCTTGCCCACCTGCACGCTGATGGCGCGCAGTCGCGTGGGGCGCCGCTCGGGCGGGAACTTGTAGGCGATGCCCCAGTGGGGGTGGTGCCCGGTGGCGCCGAGCGCCGGGTAGTGCGCGAGCTCGTCCACCTTGATGACCATCCCGTCGATCTCGAAGGGCAGCCCATGCCGGCGCTCGTGGTAGCCCGCGCAGTACGCATAGGCGGCGCGCGCGTCCGGCGCCACGAACAGCTGGTCCAGGTACAGCCGCACCAGCGCCTCGGCGCCTGGCACAGCGCCCACGTCGGCCAGCCACGCCACCACCTCGCTCTGGCGTCCGGGCAGCGTCACCCCCTCGCTCCACGGGACCTGGTAGAGGAACGCGCGGATGCCCACGGCCCCGAGGCCCGCCGGGTCTTTGCGCTTCATCATGCCGGCACAGCCGTTGCGCGGGTTGGCGATGGTCTTCTCGCCGGCGTCCCGCAGGCTTTGGTTGTGCGCGTCGAACGCATCGCGCGGCCAGTACAGCTCGCCACGCACCTCGAGCGTGCCGCCGGTCACGCCGCGCAGGGCACCCGGAGCCGCCTTGGCCTCCAGCACCTGCGCGGTGATCACGTCGCCGCGCTGTCCATCACCGCGTGTCACGGCCCGCACCAGCCGGCCGCCCTCATAGAGCAACGACACGCTGATGCCGTCGATCTTGGGCTCCACCAGGAGCGGCAGCGCGCCGTCTGGGCCGAGCTCGAGGTCCTTCAGGCGGCGCTGGTACCACGCGTCCAGCTGCACCTCGTACGGCACGGGCTGTCCGTCCGCGTCGCGCCGGTTGGGGGTGAGCTTCTCGAGCGACAGCATGGGCATGCGGTGCGCCACCGTCTCGAAGCCGTCCGTGTGGTCCACGCCGGGGCTGCGGTCGATGCGCTCCTCCGTGGGCACACCCAGCGAGTCCGCCAGCTCTTGATAGCGGTCGAACAGCTCGTCGAAGGCGCCGTCCGGGATCTCGGGCGTCCCCTTGCGGTAGAGCTTCTCGTGGTGCGCGATCTGATCACGCAGGAGCGCGAGCTCCTGCTCGGCCTGCTGGGCCACGCCTCCCGGTTCCATCACCACCAGTTTCTGCGCTTGAAGTAGACGAAGATGCCGGACGCCGTGGTGACCATCACGGTCAGCGCCACGTGGTAGCCGTACGCGTGGTGCAGCCCGGGCATGTAGTCGAAGTTCATGCCGTAGAGCCCAGTGATGAACATGAGGGGCAGCATGATCGTGGAGATCATGGTGAGCGCCTTCATGACGTCGTTGAGGCGGTGCGACTGCATGCTGAGGTACGCGTCGAGCGCGTCGCTCACGGCGTCGCGGAACGCCTCGGACTGGTCGGCGATGCTCACGAAGTGGTCGTAGATGTCGCGAAAGAAGGGGCGGACGTCCGAGGGCACGAAGCGCACCGAGCCGGTGGCGAGCGCGCGCAGCACCTCTTTCTGGTGCCGCACCAAGCGGCCCAGGTGCAGCACGTCGTGCTTGGCTTCCAAGATGGTCTCGAGCACCGCCGGAGTGGTGGCGCGCAGGGCAGCCAGTTCGAGCCCGTCCACGCGTTCGCCGAGGGTGTTCATCCGCACCATGAAGCGGTCCACCATGAAGTCCACGATGCGGTGCGCGACCACGGCGGGCCCTTGCGCCAGCAGGTCGGGGAAGCGCTCCACCATCTGACGCACGTGCGGCACCGCGGAGACGTTGCCCTCGTGGTGCGTGACCACGAAGCGCTCGGCGATGAACACGTCGAGGTCGCGCAGGGTGACCTCCCCCGGGACCGGGTCGGGCTCCTCGGGACCGAGCACGATGAAGTACGCGTACTCGTCGTGGACTTCGATCTTCGGGGTGTCCTGCGCCTTGAACGCGTCTTCGATGAGCAGCGGGTGGATCTGCATGAGATCCCGGAGCATGGCCATGTGCGCTTCGGTGGAGCCCTCGATGTCCACCCAGAGGTTCACCTTGGGGTCCGCCACGAGGGCGGCGAGCTCGTCCACGCGGGGCCGCAGCAGGTGCTTCGTCCCCTCGCGCATGGCGTAGATGCTGACCGACGACGGAACGATGCTCTCGCGAGCGTCGCCCGTGCCGCCCATCTCCAAGCTGGAGAGTGTTAGTTTACGGCGTCGCGCAGTCGCCATTCGTTTCCGTAGGGGCCGAAGCTGGCCGCAAAGCGTCCGAAGTTTTCGACCGAGACCCAGACGGAGCCTTCGATCGAGTAGGGGATCACGAATTCGGGAATTTGCCGGTTTCGGAGCAGCTCGATCAAGTTCAAAGTGGCCTCGCGCAGAAGATCGATCATTTGCCGCGGGTCCAGGCTCAGCCGGATGATGAAGCGCAGCTCGCTGCCCGCCGGGATGGTCTGGATGCGCAGGTCGCTGAAGCTCCGCTCGCCGAGCGCCGTGGCGATGAGGAAGTTGGCCGCCGCCATGGCGAAGTCCTGGCGGGTGCGGATCTCGGGCTCGGTGGAGTCACACGCCTCGAGCGACTGCGTGCAGTTGTTGGGGTCGGCGCAGAAGCTCATGCACACGCTGCCGAGGGTCTGGTTGGCCTCGGTGCCCGGGTAGGCCGTGAAGCCCACCAGCGCGGAGACCACCGGCAGCGGGATGGGGTTGCGGTTGGTGAGCAGCAGCTCCAGGTCGAACTGGAAGTTGAGCTCCTCGGCCGTGGGGACCTCTCCGATGAACCCGCACAGGAACCGGCCCAGGCGCTCGGCGCAGTAGTACGCCCCGAGCTTGCGGCGGTCGGGCATCTGCGCGAGGCGCACCTCGGCCACGCTGACACCCGGTGCGCTGGGCGGCGCCTGCTGCTGAGTCCCCTCGAGCCCGGGCAGGAACCCATAGCAGCCAGTGGTGAGCGCGCTCGCGAGGGTCAGAGACAAGAGGATGAAGCGTTGGCGGTTCATGATGGGCGGTCCGAAGGGTTGGCAGGCACGGACGATCTTACCCCGAGAACCTTCACGCTCGTGATAGCAGATCGCATATGGCCACGACGCCCGAAGAAACCATCGTGCGGAGCGAGATCGAGATCGACGCACCCGCGGATCTCGTGTTCCGGATCCTGACGGACCTCCCCTGGCTATACGCGCTGGAACCCCTTCACCCCCAGGGCTGTCTCCACGCTCGAGATCGGCGCGCCCATCGACATGCGCGTGCGCCTGATGCCCTACTACACGCGCGGGCAGCGTGAGTTCGTGAGCGAGCTGAGCCCCCTGCGCCGGCGCGTGGCGTGGGGCATGCACATGGGCAAGGCCGACTGGGGGCGTGGCCACCGCACGCAAGAGATCGTGCGCCTCGACGAGCGCCGCTGCCGCTACGTGTGCGAGGACAACATCGGGGGGCGGCTGCGGCCGCTCATCATCGGGCTCTTCGGCGGCGCTATGCAGCGCGGCTTCGACGACGTGGCGCTGGCCCTCAAGAAAGAGGCCGAGCAGCGGACACGAGCAGGCGCTGCGTAGTCAGCGGGCGTCGACCGCAGGGAGCGTGCGGGGTGCGCCGCGCGCCGACAGCACCCGCACCACACCCGCGCGCAGCTCCAGCACCTGCACCGGCCCACCGTAGTAGGAGCTCAGGCCGCAGTCGATGGCGATGACCCGCCCGCTGCAGTACGAGGTGATGCCGTCGTCCTGCACCGTGTGCGCCACCACCATGCGCGAGAGGCCCTCGGCGTCCAGCGTGCGCGCCACCTCGGCGCAGGCACGCGCCCCGGGCGAGATCGAGTAGCGTCGCGTCCAGAGAGGGCTGTCCGGGTGGAGCGCCACATCGGTGGGGATGCGACGCTCGTCGCGCAGCCACGCCTGAGACTCGCTCTCCATGCGCTCGAGCTCGCGGAGATGCTGTGGGAGGATGCCGCCGTGGACGAAGATCGCGTCCGCCGAGCGGTAGGTCAGCCCGTAGGTCGCTAGTCGTACCGCGAAGGGACCCCCGGGCAGGAACGCACGCAGCCGCCCGTGCGCCAGCTGCGGTGCGCGCAGCACATCGGCTTCGTGGCTCGGGTGCGGTGGCGTGTTGGCGAACTGAGCGAAGCCGCCGCGCGTCACATAGGTGAGGTCCCCCGCGGCGTTCATCAGCTCGTGGTTGCCCAGCAGCAGATGCACCTCGCCACCACTTGCGCGGGCTTCCTCGCGCAGCCGCTCGAACAAGTCCATCAGCTCGGCCTCGCCATCGCCGCGGTCGAGCAGATCACCCACCTGGACCATGACGGTCTGGCCACCGCTCCAGTGGGCTTGCTGGTCAATCAGCGCGGCGCTGCGCAGCGCTGCGAGCCCCGCGGCGAGGTCGCCGTGCACGTCGCCGATGGCCACCACGCGGCGGGGGTCGTTGCGTCGTTCTGGCCGCTCGCTGGTGTGACCGCCCGCCCCGGCCGGGACAGACTCCGCGCGCGCCACCGGCACCACGGGCGTGCTGGCGCCGCCGGGCGACGCGTCCACTCCACAGGCGCCGAGGCCGAGCATCAGCAGCACGGCCAGCATGTCGGCGAAGACGCGAGCCGCGATCGGCCGACTGGGTGACACCGCTCAGCTCGCTTCGGTGGCCGCTGGCGCAGGCTCGGGGCGCGTGAACCAGTAGGCCCACGCGATGAACACCGCCTGGAACGGCAGCCGGGCCCACGCGGCCCAGCTCGGCAGCGGATTGGCCGGGTCGATCTGCACGCCCTCGAGCGCCATGTAGATGTTGGCCGGAAAGACCGCGAGGTAGAGCAGGATGAGGCCCCATGCTGCGGCTCGCCGCGTCTGCGGCAGCAAGAGGCCCACGCCGCCCAGCACTTCGAACACGCCGCTCACGTACACCAGCAGGCGTGCGTCACCGAGCGCAGGCGGGACGATGCGCATGAAGGGCTCGGGGGTGACGAAGTGCAGCACACCCACGCCCACCATCGCGGCGGCCAGGGTGACCAAGAGCGGCAAACGGAGCTTGGCCATGTTGCTCATGGCGCCTCGCAGCGGCGGCGCACCGCGTCGAGCTCGGGCTCGAGGTCTGCCAGCACCTCGCTCACGCTGCTGTAGATGGCCAGCGTGGCCGGCGTGGCGGCGACCGAGGTGGCGCCGAGCGTGATCTGCTCCACGCGAGCGCCGCGAGTCACGAGCGACATCAGGCCGTTCGTCTCGGTGCCGCTCACACAAACGGCCGCGCTGTCGGTGAAGAGCACCACCAGCACGTCGGAGAGGTCCATCTCTACGAGGCCCTCCGCTGCACGCTGCAGCGCCCGCGCCCGGGGCTTGCCCAGGATCAGGCTCTCCATGCTCCACAGGTCCATCAGCAGCCCCTCCATCATGTCGGGGTCGCGGAAGGGGAACTGCTGTGCCAGAGCCTCTACATCAGCGCACTCGGGGTCGTCGAAGGACTGGCTGGGGAAGAGCAGCAGACCCGCGCTCGATGACACCGGCAGCGGCTCGAGCAGCTGGAGGGCCGCTTGGCTCGCGATCACGTTGAACGCGAGGCCGTCGCCTCCCGTGGCGAGCTCGCCCATGGTCTCCGAGCGGTCGATGACGAAGAGCACCCGCGCGTCGAGGGGGTCGGCCAGGCAGCCGTCCTCGTCACCCAAATCGCCACCGAGGTCGCCCCCAGCATCACGCGGCACCCCTGGGCCCGGCGGGATCCCACCCTCGAAGCCGGTGTCGATGATGGCGGGGGGGGGCACGTCCTCACCCGGGGCGCACCCGAAGGCTCCCCCGAGCGCGAAGATCAGCCCGAAGACGGAGGCGCGGCGCATCGGGGCAGTGTAGCCGCGCAGCCCCCGAACGCGAATTCAACACAACGTGACACAACAAACCTTGACACCAACTAGTGTCACGCTTATAACTGCTACATCACTGGATGACGCAGTTCGCGTCCCACTTCCGAGCGGAGCCCCTCGCGGCCCGCCAACAGGAGTCCCCATGAACCTTCCCCTGGCCCACCACGATCAGGTCGCCCTCTCCACCAACAGCCGCACGGTCCGCTCGTTCGAGACCGACCGCGAGCGCTACGAGAGCCTGGCCCTCGCGCTCGACGCCATCCGCGAGCGCGAAGAGGCCGCCGTCGGCGACGAAGACCTCCTCTACATCCGGCGCGTGAACCGTATCTCGCGCACCGCCGAGGTCATCGGCCGCACCCTCATCCACTTCAGCTTCGAGCCCATCACGTTCGGCCTCGGGGTCGGCGCCCTCTGGGTGCACAAGCAGCTGCAGGCCACCGAGGTGGGCCACACCGTGCTGCACGGCGCGTTCGACAAGATCCCGGGCGACCACGGTTTCAAGTCCGAGGGCTACACCTGGCAGACGCCCATCGACGAGCGCTCCTGGCACCGCGGCCACAACGGCCGGCACCACGGGGCCACCAACGTGGCGGGCCGTGACCCGGACATCCACTTCGGACCCGTGCGCCTCACCGAGGATACGCCATGGACGCCCGCCCATCGGCTGCAGCTGTTCTACACGCTGTTCGTGCTGTTCCCGAACTTCGGCGCGCTGATGAACCTGCACTTCACGGGAGCGGTGGACCTGCTCCAGGGCAACGGTCGCGAGAGCGAGTTCGACTTCGTGCACGACCGCAGCGCCGCCACCAAGAAGGACGTGGCCAAGCGCGTGCTGCGCAAGTTCGTGCCGTACTACGCGAAGGAGTACGTGCTGTTCCCGCTGCTGGCGGGGCCCTTCTTCTGGAAGGTCATGCTGGGCAACTGGCTGAGCGAGATGATGCGCGACGTGTACAGCGCCGGCCACCATCTACTGCGGCCACGTGGGTGAGCACACGGCCACCTACCCCGAGGGCACGCGCCCGAAGGGCAAGGGCCACTGGTACGAGATGCAGGTCGAGGCCAGCAACAACTTCGAGGTGCCCTACGTGCTGTCGGTGTTCTGCGGCGCCCTCGACAAGCAGATCGAGCACCACCTGTTCCCCAAGCTGCCCACGCAGCGCCTGCGCAAGGTGGCCCCCGAGGTGAAGGCCATCTGTGCCGAGCACGGCGTGCGCTACCACACGGACAGCTGGCCGCGGACGCTCAAGAAGGCGCTCGCCCAGATCGCCCGCCTGAGCGGGCCGGTCGAGACGCTGCGGGCGGCTGCGTGATGCGCGGAGAGAGCGTAGTCTTCGAGTCCCCCGCGTTGCTCGGGGGGCTCGGGGTCCCAGGCGGCCTCGACGTCAGAGAGGCCGATGAGCTCATGAACGCTGGGTCCGATTCCCCCAACCCCGACACCCACGCTGGCCCTGCCGACAGCGCGCAGCCCAGCTGGATGACCATCGACGAGCTGGCCGCCCACACGCGCGTGCCGAGCCGCACCATCCGCTTCTACCAGGCGAAGGGCGCGCTGATGGCCCCCGAGATCCGCGGGCGCACCGCCTTCTACGGGCCCGCGCACGTGGACCGCCTCGAGGTCATCGGCATGCTGAAGGACCGCGGGCTGAGCATCCGCGCCATCCGTGACCTGATGAGCCGCATCGAGCGCGGCGACCTCGACCTCGGCGAGTGGCTGGGCCTCGAGGAGCGGCTGACCATGCCGTGGTCCGAGGACGCGCCCACGGTGCTGTCGAGCGAAGAGCTGAACGAGGCGCTGGCCGGACTGCCCACGGGCACGCTGGCGCTGACCATCGAGTTCGGGCTGGTGGAGCGGCGCGGCGACCGCTTCCTGGTGCAGAGCCCTGGCATGCTGCAAGTGCTGAAGCAGGTGCACGCCGCCGGTGTGGACGTTGCGCTAGCGGCGGAAGCCGGCGACATCATCGAGAAGCACGCACGCGCGCTGACCAGCGAGCTGGTGCAGCTGTTCGTGTCGCGCGCCGGCCGGGGCTTTGGGGCTTCGGCCACGCCGGACGCCATCCGTGAGACGGTGGCCGCCGTGCGCGCCCCGGCGCGAGACGCGGTCACGCTGCTGTTCTCGCGCACCATGCAAGAGGCGCTGCGCAAGCTGGTGGAGTCGGGGCTCACGCTGGACCCGAAGAAGCTCAAGTTCAGCCCATCGCGCAGGCGCTGAGCGAG
The DNA here is from genome assembly GCA_016706685.1 of Sandaracinaceae bacterium. Classification (NCBI taxonomy): domain Bacteria; kingdom Pseudomonadati; phylum Myxococcota; order Polyangiales; family Sandaracinaceae; species Sandaracinaceae bacterium. The sequence goes on from JADJJE010000017.1 coordinate 23,228, forward strand.
CCGGCGCGGGCCATCACCAAGCCATCACCAGCTTCCCGAAGGTCTCGTTGCGGTCCATGCGCGCGTGGGCCTCGGCGATGTCGGCCATGGGGAGCGTGGCGTCGATGACCGGGCGATACGCGCCCGTGTCGAAGCCCGCGAGGATGTGCTTGCTGAAGGACTGCGCCAGCGCGGCCTTCTCCTCGGGGGCACGGCTGCGCAGCACGGAGCCCTCCACGCGCGCGCGCTTGGGCAGCAGCGCGCCCAGCGGGAACTCGCCCTTGGCGCCGCCCAAGAGCCCGATGACGATGAGCCGCCCGCGCAGTGGCCAGCGCGCGCACGTTCTCGTTCAGGTAGGCCGCGCCCACCGTGTCCAGGATGACGTCGGCGCCCCCGCCCGCGAGCTTCTCGAGCTCGGCAGCAAAGCGCCCGTCCGGTGAGTGCAGCGCGTGGTCGAGGCCAAGCTCCTGGCAGCGCGCGAGCTTGTCCGCGGTGCGCGAGGTGCCGGCGGAGCGCGCGCCCGCCGCCCGGCAGAGCTGGATGGCCGCCGTGCCCACGCCACTCGCCACGGAGTGGATGAGCGCGAGCTCGCCCTGACGCAGACTGCCCAGCTCGAAGAGCGCATCGAAGGCCGTCAAGAACGCCTCGGGCACGGCCGCCGCGTCGGTCAACGAGAGCGAGGCCGGCACGCGCAGCGCCTCGCGCGCGGGGGTCACCACGTGGGTGGCCATGCCCGCTCCGGGCACGATGCCCATGACGCGGTCCCCCAGCTTCCACTCGGTCACGCCGGGGCCGAGCTGCTCCACCTCACCCGCGAACTCGAGGCCCGGCACGTCGGCGGCCACCCCCGGGGGAGCGGGATAGAAGCCACGCCGCTGGAGCGTGTCGGCTCGGTTGAGCCCCGCCGCCGCCACGGCCACGCGGATCTCGCCGGCGCCGGCATCTCGGACGACGATGTCGCCGACCTCGAGGACCTCGGGGCCGCCATGCTCACGAATACGGACCGCACGTGCGTCGATGCTCATGGCGCACGCCTAGCACGGGGGACCGCACATCGGCTAGACTCGCCGCGCCATGGAGTACCACGCCGCCGCCACGATCCACGCCTCCCCCAAGGCCATCTGGGCCCTGCTGACCGACGCCGCCCAGTACCCCGACTGGAACCCCACGGTGGTGCGCGTGGAGGGGGACATCGCGCTCGGCAAGAAGATCAAGGTGGTGGCGACCGTGAGCCCCGAGCGCGCGTTTCCGGTGACGGTGAGCGAGCTGGTGCCGTGCGAGCGCATGGTGTGGCAGGGCGGCATGCCCCTCGGCCTCTTCCGTGGCGTGCGCACCTTCACGCTCACGCCCGCCGCGGGGGGCGCCACGTCCTTCGCCATGCGCGAGGTCTTCTCGGGACCGCTCCTCGGGCTGATCAAGCGCAGCATGCCCGACCTGCAGCCGTCGTTCGACGAGTTCGCGCGGTCGCTCAAGCTGCGCGCCGAGGGCTGACGGGCCGTGGGGTCAGAGGCTACGTCGCCTTGAAGCACGCCACCTGGTGCTTCGCGCCCAGCGACACCAGCGGCGGTGGCGACTTGTCGCAGAGCCCCGGCTCGGCCAACGGACAGCGCGGGTGGAAGGTGCAGCCAGTCGGCGGGTCGAGGGGGCTCGGCACGTCGCCCTTGAGCGGCGGATGCTCGCGACGGCGCGTGGGGTCCGGCACCGGGGCCGACGCGAGGAGCGCCTGCGTGTAGGGGTGCCGCGGCGCGCCGTAGAGTTCGTCGGAGGTGGCCACCTCCACCACGCGCCCGAGGTACATGACGGCCACCCGGTCGCTGATGAACTCCACCACGCTCAGGTCGTGAGCGATGAACAGGTAGCTGAGGCCCAGCTCGTCCTGCAGGTCTCCCAGCAGGTTCACCACCTGCGCCTGGATGGACACGTCGAGCGCGCTGATGGGCTCGTCGGCCACGATGAAGCTGGGCTCGACAGCCAGCGCCCGCGCGATGCCGATGCGCTGCCGCTGCCCGCCGCTGAACTCGTGCGGGTAGCGGCGCATGTGCTCGGGCCGCAGCCCCACGCGCTCGAGCAGGCTGGCCACGCGGGCCTCCTCCTCGCCGCGGTTCTTGACCAGCCCGTGGATGCGCAGCGCCTCGGCCAGCGTGGCGCGCACCGTCATGCGCGGGTTGAGGGAGCTGTACGGGTCCTGGAAGACGATCTGCATCCGGCGGCGCAGCGGCCGCAGCTCGCGCTCGGGCAGCTTCGCGATGTCGCGGCCCTCGAAGAGGATCTGCCCCTCGGTGGGGTCGATCAGCCGGAGCATCACGCGGCCGAGCGTGCTCTTGCCGCAGCCGCTCTCGCCCACCAGGCCCAGCGTCTCGCCGCGCTCGATCTCGAGGCTGACGTCGTCCACGGCCCGCACCTCACGCGTGGGACGCCCCAAGAGGTCACGCTCCACCGTGAAGCGCTTGGTGACGTGCGAGACGCTGACCAGGGGACCGGCACGCTCTGGCTCGGACGCCGGACCACCCTCGGGCTTCGGTGCAGGTGCGCTCATGTTCCCAGCTCCGCCACGAAGCAGGCCGCGCGGTGCTCGCCCTTGCCCAGCAGCCTGGGCTCCTCGGCGGCGCAGGCCGCGATGGCCACGTCGCAGCGGTCGCGGAAGCGACAGCCCGCGGGCAGCGCGCGCAGGTCCGGCACCACGCCGCGGATGGTGGCCAGGCGCCGCCGCGAGCCGTCTTGCTGCTTGGCGGTGGCCGACTCGCTGCGCTTCCGCACACCCGGCAGGCTGCCCATGAGCCCACGCGTGTAGGGGTGCTGCGGGTTGGCGAAGAGCTCCTCGGTGCGTGCCGTCTCGACCACACGGCCGGCGTACATCACCACCACGAAGTCCGCCACCTCGGCCACCACGCCCAGGTCGTGCGTGATGAGCATGACGGACATGCCAGTGTCGCGCTGGAGGTCGCGCAGCAGCGTGAGGATCTGCGCCTGGATGGTGACGTCCAGCGCCGTGGTGGGCTCGTCGGCGATGAGCAGCTTGGGCTCGCACGCCAGCGCCATGGCGATCATGACGCGCTGACGCATGCCCCCGCTGAGCGAGTGTGGGTAGTCGCGCACGCGCTGCTCGGGCGCCGGGATGCCCACCTGCTTCAAGAGCTGGACGGCGCGCGCCTCGGCGTCCTTCTTCGACATGTTCCGGTGCAGGCGCAGCGACTCGCCGATCTGCGCGCCCACGCGATAGACCGGGTTGAGCGAGCTCATGGGCTCCTGGAAGATCATGGCGATGTCGTTGCCGCGCAGGCCGCGCATCTCCCGCTCCGAGAGCTTCATGAGGTCGCGCCCCTCGAACAGGATCTCACCCGCTTCGAGCTTGCCGGGGGGCTCCGGCACCAAGCGCATGACCGACAGCGCCGTGACGCTCTTGCCGCAGCCGCTCTCGCCCACCACGCCCACGGTGGCGCCCCGTGGGATGACCAGCGACACGTCGTCCACGGCGCGCAGCGAGCCTTCGTCGGTGTGGAAGGCGGTCGTCAGACCGCGGATCTCGAGCAGGGGACCGGACACGGGCCCGCACCATATCACCGAACCCGGGCGCGGGAGCCCGGTTCGTACTATCTTGCCGCCCCATCATGAGCCGCATCTACCGAACGCTTCCTCCTCCTGGCACCAAATTGGGCATCGCCTTCTCGGGCGGGCTCGACACGCGCTGCGCCGTCGCCTGGCTCACCCATCAGGGCCTCGCGGTGCACGCCTACACGGCGGACCTCGCCCAGCCGGACGAGTCGAACGTGGACGACATCCCGCCCGTGGCGCTGCAGCACGGCTGCGTGGCGGCCCGCTTGGTGGACTGCCGCGACGCCATGGTGCGTGAGGGCATCACGGCCATCCAGTGCGGCGCGTTCCACCTCGCGGTGGGCGGCAAGAAGTACTTCAACACCACGCCGCTCGGGCGCGCCGTCACCACCACGGCCATCGTGCGCGCCATGCGCGAAGACGACGTGCACGTCTTCGGTGATGGCAGCACGCACAAGGGCAACGACATCCAGCGCTTCTACCGCTACGGCATCTTCATCGACCCCACGCTGAAGATCTACAAGCCGTGGCTGGACCCCAAGTTCGTGGCCGAGCTGGGCGGGCGCACCGAGATGTCCGAGTACCTGCTCAAGCACAACCTGCCCTACCGCGTGGGCACCGAGAAGGCCTACAGCACGGACGCCAACGTGCTGGGCGCCACGCACGAGGCGAAGGACCTCGAGTCGCTGAGCACCAGCATGAAGATCGTGCAGCCCATCATGGGTGTCGCGCCCTGGAACAAGGACGTGGCCATCGAGGCCGAGACCGTCACCCTCGAGTTCGATGGTGGCGTGCCCGTCAGCATCAACGGCAAGCGCTTCGCGACCACCTTCGAGCTGTTCCTCGAGTGCAACCGCATCGGCGGCCGTCACGGTCTCGGCATGAGCGACCAGATCGAGAACCGCGTGATCGACGCGAAGAGCCGCGGCATCTACGAGGCGCCCGGCATGGCGCTGGTGCACCTGGGCTACGAGCGCCTGCTCTCGGCCATCCACAACGAGAACACGCTGGACGTGTACTTCACGTCGGGCCGCCGCTTGGGCCGTCTGCTCTATGAGGGCAAGTGGTACGACCCCGAGGCCATGATGCTGAAGGACGCCCTCACCCGCTGGGTCGCGCCCAGCGTCAAGGGCACCGTCACCGTGGAGCTGCGCCGCGGCGACGACTACACGATCCTCGACACGCAGGCCGAGTACATGGCCTACGGCCCGGACAAGCTCTCCATGGAGAAGGTGGAGCAGGCGTACTTCACGCAGGAAGACCGCATCGGCGCGCTCGAGATGCAGAACCTCAGCTTGATGGACAACCGCGCGTTCCTCCTGCACCACCTCGACAGCGTGAAGCGCCTGGGCGCCCCCGCCGCCGACAACGTCATTGGCCGGCTGCTGGCTGGCGAAGAGGACTGAGCGTCTCGCGCAGGGGCAGGCAGAGCATGGCGCCGTCGCTCTCGCGGGTGGCCGCCAGCTCCTGCGCTGTGACGTTCAGCGCGAAGCGAGGACGGAAGTCGCCTGGGCTGACGTTGGGCTCGGGGACCCAGTCCTCGCAGTTTCCCAGCGATTGCTCCATCGTGGCGAGCATCGAGTCGCTGGTGTACTCGGCGGGCCCGAGGTCGGCGGTGGCGAAGCAGCGTGGCGCTCCCTCCACCAGCCCGCACATGGCTGCCGTGGTGCTGGCGCGAGGCTGCCAATCGCACTCGTCGGCTTCCGCCTCCCCAGACACCCAGGTGACGACCAGCGGCGCGTCGGCACTCTCGATGAGGGCGATGGCGGGGATCCCGACGAACGCGTTGTGGGAGCGGCTTTCACCGTGTTCCTCGCCGAGGTGGAGCAACACGTTCACGCCCCGGGGCGAGCGAGCGACGAGGTAGTATTCGCCGGAGTACCCGTCGTAGTCGGTGGGGGTCATCACCCGGAGCTGCGCGACGCGAAACTGCGCTTCCGTGTCCTCGCCGCGTAGCAGCCCCACCGGAGCCCAGTCGCCGAACTCGCAGGGTTCCTCTCGCTGCGCGCTGGGGGCCGAGGGCCCACCGTGCCTCTCCACGAGTGCTTGGCACAGCGCGTGGGTAGTCGGGAAGAACTCCTCGGGCGTGACGGCGGAGGTCGGGCTCAACGAGAAGACCGCCCTCTGCTGGGAGAGGAGCAGGCGGAGGGTGGCCTCACGCGCGGGAGTCGGCGCCACCAGGATGGCTTGGCGGTAGAGACCAACCGCCTCCTCGGGCGCGCTCGGTCCAGCACGATCACCCTCTCTCCAGAGGAGCGCGGCGACCATCTCGCGACTCTCGGGGTGCTCCACGGCGCACAGCGAGGCCCTCGCGGCTTCGAGCGCGGCGCTGTCGTCCCCTCTCGCCACGAGAAGCTCCGCCAGCCGTTGCCCCCACGCCGCCTGTTGACCGATCGTGGGCGCCACCTCCACAGCCACCTGAACCTCATCGATAGCTTGGTCGAGCGTCGCCCGTTCCACGCACAAGACCGCGATGGGAGGCCGCTCTTCGCCATCACGCACGTCGTCCAACTGCATCTCGAGATCCGGAGCGTCTTGGGTCGTGGCACACCACTCCCACGCGCGATAGCGCGACTCGCCAAGTTCGTAGAGAACGTCCGGCTCCGCTGGAGCCATCTCGAGCACTGCCTCCCACCGGTCGAGGGCCAGGGGCCACGACTCTAGCAGGCGCGCTTCGCGGGCTTCGCGCAGCGGGAGAGCCAGGCGAGCACGCGTCCGCACGCGTCGACCGCAAGACGCGCGTGCCGCCGCCGGCAAGCTGCGGCACCACGCTGCGGTGGGGAGCGCCTCGTACTCGCGGCTCACGAAGTCGTCGCAACGCAGAGGGTCCTCGGGTGGAGGAGAGTCCTCCACCGCACTCGTCATGAGCACCTGTCCTTCGCACGCGCTCGGCACCACGGAGGCCTCGCTGCCAGCGGTGTCGTCGGGGTGCCCGCCACCGGTGGCAGAACCGCCTCTTCCACAACCGGCGGACGGCAGCAGCGCGAGGGCGAGCACCGAGGCGAGCGCGCGTGTGCGCAGCCTCGACGACGTCACGGCCCGGCTACGGGCTGGCGAAGAGGACTGAGCGTCTCGCGCAGGGGCAGGCAGAGCATGGCGCCGTCGCTCCCGCGGGTGGCGACGATTTCCTGCTCGGTGACCTCCAGCTGGAAGCTGGCGCGGAAGTCGCTGGGCCGGCGCGGCGGAGGCTCGTAGCTCCCCTCGTCGCAGTTCCCGAGCGACTCCTGAATGGTGGGCAGCATCGAGTCGCTGGTGTACTCGGCGGGGCCGAGGTCGGCCGTGGCGAAGCAGCGCGGCGCGCCCTCCACCAGCCCGCACACGGCCGCGGTCGTGCTGGCGCGAGACACGAAGTCGCAGTCGTAGGCCTCCGCTTCGCCCGAGTCCCAGGTCACCACCAGCGGCGCGTCGGGGTTGTCGTAGTTGTACGAAGAAGCCACCGATCCGACGAACGCGTTGTGAACCCGGCTGTCACCGTGGTCCTGCCCCAGGTAGAGCAGCACGTTGACTCCGCGTGGCGAGCGAGCGACGAGGTAGTTGGTCTGCACGAAGCCGTCGTAGAGCTCGGGGTTGCGCACCGTCAGCCGCGCTGCGCGGAAGAGAACGTCCACCTCCTCGCCGCGCGCGAGCCCGACGTCGTCCCAGTCGCTGACCTCGCACAGGTCTTCGGGCAGCTCCGACGGATCTACCGGCTCGGTCATGTCACGGAGCACGAGCGCCTGGCAGAGGGCTTCGACGCTCGGGAAGAACTGCTGGGGCTGAACGGGGGGGGCCGCATCGAGCGAGAAGCGCTGCCGGAGCACAGCGAGCAGGTCACGGAGGAACTCCTCGCGCTCGGCGGTCGGGGCCAGCAGGAAGGCCTGGCGGTAGAGACCAACGGCGTCGGCGGGCGCGCTGGCCCCGACGTGATTCGCGGTCCTCCACAGCATGGCCGCCGCGTCTTCGCGCACCACCGCGTCCTCGCGCGCGCACAGCGACCGGCGCGCAGCCTCCCAGGCATCCGCCTCCTCGCCGAGCGCTGCGGACACCTGAGCGCGCTGGTGCTCCCAGGTGGCGCGCAGCTCGACGGACGGCGCGGCGCCTGCAGCCAGCTCGAGCTCTTCGACCGCTTGATGGGGGCTCACCTGCCGGGTGCACAGCACGGCGACCGGCGACGGCGCGCCCCCGTCACTCGGGCTCTCCCGCTCCGCATCGAGCGCCTCCGTGTCCTGGGTAGCCGCGCACCACTGACCGGCGCGGAAGCGGGCCCAGCCCAGCTCGGCCAGCACGTCGGGCTCACCGTCGGCGATGGCGAGCGCGGCCTCCAGCTTGGCGACGGCCTCGGGCCAGTTGGACGCCAGAACGGCAGCGCGCCCCTCGGCCAGCGGGCGGGCCATGCGCGAGCGCGCCCGAAGACGGTCAGTGCACGCCGGGCGCTCTTCGGCGGCCAGGGCGCGACACACCGTCGCCGTGGGCAGCGGGGCGACCGGCGGTGGGCTGAGCTCCTCGCAGCGCAGGGGATCGGCCACTGGAGGGAGCTCGGGAGACGCGCTGGCCATGAGCGTGGACCCCTCGCAGGCGCTGGGACCCACCTCCGCCTCGTCACCCGCCGTGCCTTCGGGGTCGTCCGCGGAGGCAGCCGGGGTACCACCGCCGCAAGCGAACGTGGGGAGCAACGAGACCGAGAAGGCAGCGGTGAACAGGAACGTGGTGATGCAGCGAGGAGGAGTGTTCATATGGGTCGATGCGATGATGCGTCAGCCCTTGCGCTTCCACCAGGGCTGCTTCGCGGGCGGCGGCTGCGAAGCCTGAGCGTCGATTCGTGTGACGCGGCCTTGCTGATCGAAGTCGATTCGCATCTCGTCCCCGTGGGGCCAGCGCCCCAGCAGGCCGCTCTCGTTGGCCTCCACGTAGAGGCCCTCTCCCACCAGGAACGCCGCGATGGCGCGCTCGTGGTGCACCTCGAAGCCGGAGATCAGCTGCTGGATGACGGTGGACGCGCGCGCCACGGTGACGGGCGCGCTCACGGCCGCGGGCGTGGCCAGCACATAGAAGAACACTGCGCCGCCGTCATAGGGGCCGCGGTAGTAGGGCAGCCGGCCGACCAGCGCGGAGCAGGCCAGCGCGATGGCGTGGCCGTCCAGGTGCTCCATGCGGAACTTGCCCTTGCTGAGCTCGGGGATGCCCTGCGCAGCGCCGTGATCCCGCAAGCGGGTGCTCAGCTCCACCACTGCGTCGGGCAGCCCGCTTCCCGTGTTGGCCCAGGCCCACATCCACGTGCCGTCGCGCTGGTTCTCGGTGCCCAGGATCTGGATGGGGTGCACGCGCTTCTTGCCGAAGTCCACGCGCCCCGTCTGCGTGTTCAGCTCCCACTCGTGCGTCCCGAGGTAGTCCCCGAGTGCCAGCTGCCTGGCCAGTGCGCCCCCGGCGCTCGACTCCATCAATTCCAAGAACTTGCTCATCCGTTGGCCTCGTTCCCCCGTGCGGGAGTATCGCTCACCCGGCGGGGGTGACGCCAGCGCGAAGACGTCATGCTACCGTGCCCGCATGGACACCCGACGCTGACATGCCGAGCGACGAGTTCACGCCCGCGAACATCCTGGTGGCCACGGATCTCGGTCCGGCGGGTCGCGCCGCCGTGGACCTCGCCATCGAGCTGGCGTGTTCGCTGGACGCCCGGCTGCATCTGCTGCACGTGGTGGACCTGACGGGCGAGGCGCCGCTGCCCGAGCACACGGACCCCGCCATCGCGCCCTACCTCGAGCGCCTGCGTGCCCGCCTGCAAAAGCGCACGGACGACAAGGCGCTGGTCCTCGAAGCCGAGCGCGCGCGCTGCACGCTGCGCGGGCTCTCGTGCGAGGCCACGCTGCGCGACGGGCGCGTCTGGGAAGGCGTGCTGTCCACGGCCAACGAGCACGACGCGGACTTCGTGGTGGTCGGGCCACACGCCCAGGGCGAGGTCGAAGCGGCCCTCGGGGTCTTGGGGGAGCGCTTGCTCGGCAGCACCGCCGACCGCGTGGTGCGCCACGCCACGCAGCCGGTGTGGGTGGTGCCCGCGCGCGAGGACCAACGCGCGCCCTCCCCGCTCCAGGCGCTGTTGGTGGGTATCGACTTCTCGCCCGCCGCGGACCGTGCGCTCGCACTGGCCGCAGGCCTGGTGGCTCGGGCAGGTGCCACGCTGCACCTCGGCCACGTGCTGCCGCCACCGGTCGTGGACCTCGACGCCTATGGCGACGACATCGAGAAGCTGCGTACGGCGCTCGTGCGGAGCACCCACGCGCGGCTCGAAGAGCTGGCCGCGCGCTTCCCGGGCGTCGAGACACAAGTCCACGTGTGTGACGGGACGGACGACGTGCAGGCTCAGCTCGCCGGCCTCGCGCGGCGGGTAGACGCGTCGGCGCTGGTCGTCGGCGCTCATCGGCGCTCCGCGCTGGGTCACCTGGTCTTGGGCAGCACCACCGAGCGCTGCCTCCGGCGCGCGGTGCGGCCTGTGCTCGTCGTCCCCGAGGGCTGAGAGGGTTCTGGGGACCGGAGCCAGCGGCGTGCTCCACGAGCGGAAGCGAGTCCATCTCAGCGCACGCGATCATCACGCAAACAGAACGATCCGCTAGATATTATCTATTTTTCAACCGACGCGAGCGGCCCATATATCTGGTGTATGCAACCTCTCGCGATAGCCCGACAGACGGCTGGATCGCTGCTGTTCGTTCGCACCTCGGTCAACCTCGGCCGCGCCATCCACGGGGTGAACGAGTTCCTCTCGTATCGACCACGACGACTCTCTCCAGCGGACGAAGTGCTCGGGGTGATCGAGTGCGACGATGTCGACGTGCACCTCTCGTTCGCGGGCCGCGAAGATGGGGTACGGCCGAGCGGTGAGCTCACCCTGCGGGAGTCGGTCGGACTCGGTGGAGTCTGGAACCTCTGCTCCTTCGACATGATGATTCTCCGCCACCGGGCCACCGCAGAGCATCGCCGGAAGCACCTGCTCGAATCCCTCTTCCATGGCAAGCAAGCCGGCGGCGCGGGTGCTTGGTTCATCGAGCAGCGGGAGCGCGTGCGTGTGCTCCCCGTGTTCTCGGAGGGAGAGGGGCTGCACGAGGTCGAGCGCCTGGTCGACGACCTGGCCGCACGGTACCCCCAGCTGAGCATCGGGCCGACGTGCTTCCGACACGATCCCACGCGGCGGGAGCTGGTGCCTTTGGTGTGGCGCACCGTGGCGTCGGAGTATGCCCGGGACGCCTGCGAGGACGCGCCATCGCCTCCGTCGGCCGGCGCGACGGCGACATCCCAGAGGGGAACAGAAGCCGCCGACGAGACATTCTGAGAGTGTCGGTGGCGACGACGAGCCCGAACGACGACTCGAGTATCCGCAGAACAGGAGATTCAACATGCCCGCTACGGTTCGCACGCGCCCCTTCGACCTGCTCTCACCCCTGCTGGACATCCTCTGGGCGGACGGCCGCATGTCGTTCGCCCAGGTACGCGCCGTCGACCAGGTCGCCTCCCTCTTGGGAGTAGACGACGTCGCGATGCGGATCGCGCGCGTGCCTCTGTCCGAGTTCGACGACGCCCTGCCGCCCGTCTCCATCCGCGCCGTGGCCTACACGCTGGCGGTCTGGGTGGCCGCCGTCGACGGACACATTCACCCGAGCGAGCTCCGGGTGCTGAACCACTTCGAAGGCTTCTGGGACCTGAGCCCCGATGTCACGCAGCGCGCCCAGCGCCTCGCGCTCGGCATGGCGCGCGTCGCCGCGGGGCGCCCGACACGGACGCAGCTGGAGGCGCTCATTCGCGCGGCGCAACACCTCGACGCAGAGGCTCGCCCGGACGGGTGCGCCGCCGCGTGACGCCGGTCGCCTCCGCGCGAGCACCGCGCACCGCGCCGGCCTGAGCAGGCTCGAGCAGCCTACCGACGCACCCGCTTCCAGACCTCGAACCAGGCCACCGACACGGCCCCGGCGGCGAACGCGCCAAGGGCATGCAGCGGCAACACCGGATCGAAGTGGAAGACGCTCCGCACCGGCGCGAACACGAGCGACGCGACGAGCCCCGCCGTGGCCAGGCCGGCCACCAGGAAGGCCACGCGGTTGGTGGGCCGCTTCGTGCGGTCGCCACGCACGTACCGCGAGAGGTTCACGGCGATGAGCGCGATGTTGCCGCCCAGCAGCGCAGTGAACGCGAGCGCTCGGGTGGCGCCCTCGCCCAGCCCTTGCTGCCGCGCCACGAAGAGCACCGCCAGACAGGCCGCGAGCACCGAGACGCCCTGCGCCAGCCCCAACAAGAAGAGCCCGCGGTCGGCCAGGCGCGACGTCGCGGGGCGCGGCGGACGAGACATGATGTCCGCCTCGTCGCCCTCGGCCTCGAAGGCCACGGAGCACGCCGGGTCGATGATCAGCTCGAGGAACACGATGTGCAGCGGCAGCAACGCCAGCGGCCAGCCCAGCAGCGCGGGGATGAGCGACAGCCCAGCGACGGGCACGTGCACCGCCACGATGTACGTCACCGCCTTCTGGAGGTTGTCGAAGATGCGCCGCCCGAGGCGCACGCCCGCCACGATGGACGCGAAGTCGTCGTCGGTGATCACCAGGTCAGCGGCCTCGCGCGCCACGTCCGTGCCCCGGCCGCCCATGGCGATACCGATGTGCGCTGCCTCGAGCGCGGGCGCGTCGTTGACGCCGTCGCCGGTCATGGCCACCACGCCACCGTCACGCGCGAGCGCCCGGACGATGCGGAGCTTCTGCTCGGGCACGGCGCGCGCCACCACGTCGGCGCTGCGCAGACGGGTCACGAGCGCGTCGTCGTCCAGCTGCTCGATGTCGGCGCCGGTGAGCACGTCTTCAGGGCACGCCAGGCCCGCCTTCCGGCCGATGGCGCTGGCCGTGGCGGGGTAGTCGCCCGTGATCATGACCACTCGGATGCCGGCCGCACGGCAGTCGGCGATGGCCGCAGGTACCGAGGCACGAACCGGGTCCTCGAGACCCACGAGGCCCACGAAGGTGAAGGGATAGTCGTGCTGCGCGCTCGGGAGCTCGCCATCGTCGAAGCGCACGCTGGCCACGCCGAGCACGCGCAGTCCGTCGTTGCCGAGCGCCATCACGGCGGCGCGCGCGGCCTGCACCTCGGCTTCGGGCAGGTGGCAGAGGTCCACGATGGCCTCGGGCGCGCCCTTGGCCGAGACGATCAGGCTGGTCTCGTCCGGGGAGCGCCAGACGTGGGCCATGCTCAAGAGCTCGGGCGACAGAGGGTACTCACGCACCAGGGTCCACGTGGCGTGCAGGTGCTCGGTCCCGCGCAGTGCCGTCTGCCCCAGCTGATGGAACGCGATCTCCATGGGGTCGAACGGATCGCGCTGGCTCGCGAGGATGCCGTGCTCCACCACCTCGTGGACAAACTCGGGCAGGGTCTCGTCGCCCACGCGGTGCACCTCGCCAGCGGCGTAGAGCGCGGCGATGCGCATGCGGTTCTCGGTGAGCGTGCCGGTCTTGTCCGTGCACAGCACGCTGGTGGCACCCAGCGTCTCGAGCGCGGCCAGGTTGCGGGTGAGCACGCGGTGCTTCGAGAGCCGCAGGGCGCCGAGCGCGAAGAAGACCGCCAGCACGATGGGCAGCTCCTCGGGCAACAGGCCCATGGCCAGCGCGATCCCCACCAGCAGACCGTCCACGACGCTCTCGGACTGTGCGGCATAGAGCACGGCGAGCCCGATGCTGAGGACGGCGGCCGCGAGCGCCATGATGCGCACGATGCGGCCGACCTCGAGCTGCAGCGGCGAGCGCTCGCCAGTGACCCCGTGGAGCGCCGTCCCGATGCGGCCGATCTCCGAGCGGGCACCGGTGGCGAAGACCTCGGCCGCGCCGCGGCCTTTCACCACCAGCGTGCCGGAATAGAGGAAGGGCAGGTCGTCGCCCCCCGGACGCGCCTCGGTGTCGGTGGACAGCGCCACACGCTTGCGCACGGGCACCGACTCCCCCGTGAGCAGCGACTCGTCCACGCTGATGCCGGAGGCCTCCACCAAGCGCGCGTCGGCCGGCACACGGTCGCCCTCGGCGATGAGGATGCGGTCGCCACGCACCACGTCCTGACCGGCGATGCGCTGTGGCTTGCCATCGCGCAGCACGAGCGCTCGCGGGCTGGCCAGGTCGCGCAGCGCATCCAGCGCGCGAGCGGTCTTGCGCTCCTGCACCAGCTCGATGCCGATCACGAAGCACACGGAGAGCGACAGCATGATCGCCTCGAAGCGGTCACCCAGCACGAGGTAGATGCCCGCCGCCGCGAGCAGCAGCAGCAGCATGGGCTCGCGCAGCAGGTGCCAGACCGTGCTCCAGAAAGAAGAGGCGGCGTCGGTGGGCAGCGCGTTGGGCCCGTCGCTCGCGAGGCGCCCCGCGGCCTCCGCAGCGGTCAGCCCCGTCTCGCGGGTGGGCGTGGTGGGGCTCTGAGGCAGCCAGTCGCGGGGTTCGGGGCGGGAGGTCACCCACGGAACGTACGCCCCTCTGAGAAGATTGCACTACGCTGTGTCCCCATATGAAGCCTTCGGCCCGCGACGCCCAGCTCTACGCGCGCGCCATGCGCCATGTGGCGCCTTTGTCGGACGACGAGATAGCCGCCGGCCTGGTGCTCGTGCGGGTGCGCGAGCTCGCTCGGGGTGAGCACCTGCTGCGCGCGGGAGAGCCTGCTCGCGACGTCGCCGTGGTGGTCACGGGGCTCCTGCGCGAGCACTTCCTGCTGGCCGATGGCTCCGAGCGCACGAAGGCGTTCGTGCTCGAAGGCGAGCTCAGCGGGTCACTCGCGGACCTGCTCTCGGAGTCGCCTGCGCGGGCCTACATCGTGGCCGAGGAGCCCTGCCGCTTGCTGGTGGTGGACTTCGCCGAGAGCGCGGCGCTGGCGGCCAAGAGCCCCGCCTGGGCACAGGTGCGCGCGCGGGCCACCGAGGCGCTGCTGCGCATCAAGGCCGAGCGCGAGTACGAGCTGCTGGGCCTCGACGCCGCCGCCCGCTACGCCGCGTTCCGAGCGCGCTACCCGGGGCTCGAGGCGCGCGTCGCCGCGAAGCACGTGGCGTCGTACCTGGGCATCACGCCGGTGCACCTGAGCCGGCTGCGGCGGCGGCGACGTGTGAAGCCGGACGCGGCGGGCTGACGGCGTGCGGTGGCCGGCTCGCGAGCCACGCCACCGCCGCGAAGCCCGAGATGAGCGCGCCGTAGCGCAGCCACACCAGCGCAGGCAGCCACGGCCCGAAGGGTGCCGCCCAGGTCAGCGCCCCGAGCGGCAGCTGCACGTACACCAACGCCACGCGCAGCAGGCGCGCGAGCGGCGTTTCGAGGGAGAGCGTGAGTCCGAGGAAGGCGAACGCCACGTGCCCCAGCATCCACTTCAGCTGGCTCAGCTGCGAGCGCAGCACGATGTCCTCGACCGGTACGGGCAGCCCCGCCTCGACCAGCGTGAGCAACGACAGGAGGTGGTGGTTCTCGGTCAGGTCGAGCACGCCCGCAGCGACGCTGAATCCCACCGCGACGGCGTGCAGCGGCTCGCGCGCCGGCTCGCCCAGGAAGCGCACGAATAGCACCGCGCTGGCCACGTACGCCGCGATGAACACGTCGTCGAGCGCGATGATGGCGCGCAGGGTCATGGCGTCGTGCAGGAGCCGCGTGGCGTACGCGTCGGGCGTGCGCACCCACTCGAACCACTGCTGGCTGACGCCGGTGGCGAGCGTGAGCGCACACAGGGTCGTCAGGAGCAGCGCAGAGGCGAGGGACACATGGCGGAGGACAGCGTGTGGAGCGTGAGAGGCGTGCATCGCATCACGGTCGCAGCTCGCCGTGGCGAGCGCATGAACCCAGGTTTAGAACGCACGCCCCGGGTGCACGGGACGCTACGCGCTGAGCAGCCCACGCAGGGTCTCGAGGTCCAGCTTCTTCGCGTCGTCGAGGCCCTCGAGCAGATCCCCCGCCATGCGCTTCTTGCTGCCGTGCAGCGCCAGGATCTTCTCCTCGATGGTGCCGGCGGTGACCAGCCGATAGACGTGCACCGGGCGCTTCTGCCCGATGCGATGCGCCCGGCCCGTGGCCTGGTCTTCCACGGCGGGGTTCCACCACGGGTCCACGTGGAACACGTAGTCCGCCGCCGTGAGCGTCACGCCCGTGCCGCCCGCGTGCAGGCTCATCACGAAGGCGTCGGCCTCACCGGCCTGGAATGCGGCCACGCGCTTGGTGCGCTCCTTGGCCGACAAGCTGCCGTCGAGTGTGAGCACCTTGAGCCCCTCTTGCACCAGGCGCTCTTCGATGCGCGCCAGGCTGCCGAGGAACTGCGTGAAGATCAGCGGCTGGTGACCCTCCTCGTGCAGCGCGCGCACGCGCTCGGCCAGCACGTCCAGCTTGGCGCCGGGCGGCCCGTGCTTCGGGTCCAACAAGCGCGGGTCCACGGCCACCTGCCGGAGGCGCATGATCTCGGCCAGGATCTCCACGCGCGCGCTCCCCGTGGGGGCGTCACGCTGCGTGGCCAGGCGCTCCTCCACCTTGCGGCGCAGGGCTTCGTAGTAGGCGCGCTCCGCCGGCGTGGGCGTCACCAGCAGCGTGGTCTCGCTGCGCTCGGGCAGTTCGTCCAGCACCTCGGCCTTGGTGCGCCGCAGCAAGAAGGGGCGCAGCCGCAGGCGCAGCTCGGCCAGCCGGTCGCGCTTGCCGCCCGCGATGGGCTCCACGAAGCGGAGGTTGAACTCACGCTCGCTGCCCAGCAGCCCGGGCACCACGGCGCGCATCAGGCTCCACAGCTCGCCCAGGTGGTTCTCGAGGGGCGTGCCCGTGAGCGCCACGCGAAAGCCCGCGTTCAGCTGCGCGGCGGCCTGCGAGCGCTGCGTGCCCGCGTTCTTGAGGGCGTGCGCCTCGTCGAAGACCACGGTCTCGAAGCGCCGCGCAGAGAGCGCCTCGCTCTCGGTCACCAGCACACCGTAGCTCGCCACCAGCACGTCGTGCGGGCCCGCCGCCGCGATGACGGCCGCGCGGTCGCCACTCTCGGCCAGCAGCGTCACGTTCAAGCGCGGCGCAAAGCGCTGGGTCTCACTCAGCCACGTGCCCACCACCGACGTGGGCGTGAGCACCAGCGCCGGTCCAGCCTTCGCGCGGTGCGCCAGCAGCGCCAGCGTCTGCACCGTCTTGCCGAGGCCCATGTCGTCGGCCAGGCAGGCGCCCAGCTCGGCCTCGCCCAGGCGCGCCAGCCATACGAAGCCCTCGCGCTGGTAGTCGCGCAGCTCCGCCGCGAAGCCACGGGGCACGCTCACGTTGGTGGCCAGCGCCTGCTCGAGCGCCGCCACGCGCTTCTGGCTGGCCGCATCCAGCGTGCGCGTGCCCACGTCTTCGCTCAGCTCCATCAGGCGCGGCAGCAGCACGGGCTCGGACACCAGGCCCTGCTTGCCCAGCTTGCCGAGGCCGCTGAAGCCCTCCACCCGCCGGCGCAGCTCCTCGGTGAGCGCCAGCACGGTGTGGTCGTCCACGTGCACGAAGCGCCCCGTGGCTTGCGACGCGAGCAGCTGCTGGAAGCCGACCACCAGCGTGGTGTCCACCTCGACGTCGATGCTGGAGAGCAGCTTGCCGCCCGACCCGCTGACGCGCACGCGCAGGGCCTCGACACCCACGCTGCGCGGCACGGGCAAGCGCTTCCCGTCGGGCCAGGCCAGCAGCCGCGCCTTCTCGGGAAGCGCGCCCACCTCCGTGAGGAAGTCGTAGGCGCCCGGCAATCCCTCGAGGGTGACGTTGTCGTCTTCCCAGGGCAGCGCACCCACACCGGGAGCGGCGATGAGGAGCGCCTCGCGCGCACGCCGCTCGGCGTCCAGGTGGCGCTCCGTGCGCAGCGGCCGCCCGTCCAGCACCGCCACCATCTGTGCCGGGCCGCGCCCCGGCAGTGCCTGCGGACCCTCGAGCCCGAGAGGCACGGCGCGCAAGCGCACCTCGAGGCGCTCGCCGCTCCACCGGCACAAGAACGCGAGGCGCGTCTCGGCCGGCACCAGCTCGCCGGACAGCTGCACGTCCTCGCCGGCGCCCACGCGCACGCGCCGCCCCACTTGGCCCAGCACCTCGCCGAGCCGCTTCGCGCCACTCGGGGGCACCTCGAGCGCGCCACTGGTGAGCAGGTGCGCGAGCCGCGAAAGCTCGGGGGTGCGCTCGTAGATCACCACCTGGTCCGGCGGCTGGAAGATGGCCACCAGGTCATTCTGCGCGAGCTCGGGCGGATGCAGCGAGACACGCGTGGACCCACTCGCCAGCGCCTCGGCGCGCAGCTCTCCCTCCCCGCGCAGCACCTGCAGCGGCTTGCCGTCCGCGTCGACCACGGAGTCGTGACCCACCAGCGCCAGCAGCGCCGTGGGCTTGAGCAGCATGGGGGTCATGCGTGAGCGCCGCCCATAGCCGCTGTACGGGTCGGCCTCGGCGTGGGCCAGCACGGCGCGGTCGATGTCACGCAGGTACGGGTGGCTGCCCGTCACCAGCTTCTCGATGGCCACCTCGCGTCCCACCCGGGTGGTACCCGACTTGAAGTAGAGCGCACCAATGGTCCAGCCTTCTTTCGGTTCGAGGCGCAGCTGCCACTGCAGCCGCTCAGCGGCTCCGTGGCTCACGCGACCGGCTCGGATCGCGGTGTCTTCGCCCGCAAACTCGGCCAGTGCCTCGAGGGCCAGCTCCCAGCCCGCACGGGTGCGGTAGGCCCCCGCGAGCGACCCCTCGGCTGCCTGGCCCGTGGTCACGGCGCGCAGGGTCTGCTGGAGCAGCAGCGCGGCGCGTGGGAAGCCGTGCCGTTCGGCGCGCGCGAGCCACTGCTCGAGCACCTTCGGCTTGGCCCGCGGCCGCAGGTTCTCGGGGCCCAGCTCCGCGCGCCAGAAGCCCAGCACCGCCGCGCACAGATCGGCCACCCAGGCTGGCCCGAGCGTGTCTGCGTCGTCCCGATAGCTGCGCGCAGGCGGCTGACCGAACTGGATGGTGTGCACGAAGGCGTCCACCCCATCGTGCATGGCCCCGTGGTTTCGCTCCTGCTTCTCGGCGAGCAAGCGCGTGGTCAGTCGCGCCCACGCGCCACCGTCCGTGCCGCTGGCGATGACCCAGCAAAAGATCAGCGCGGCGCGCACGTCCGGCTCGAGCGCGCGCTGCTTCGCGGGATCTTTGCCGTTCACCGTGTCCGCGAAGCGCAGCGCGCCCGCGTGGTCCCCGCGCAACATCGCTTCCACCAAGTCATGGTCCGCGCGTGCCTGCTTGGTGAGCTTCACCTCTCCGATGTCGAAAGGGTGATCTCGAAGCACCGCCAAGCGCGCGGCCCGCGCTCGCAGACTGGGCGAGTCGCAGCGCAGCGCAGCGTCGAGCACCGCAGGGCTGATGGGCACCAGCGTTCGCAGCGACTCGTCCACCAGCTCGGCCATGTACGATGCGAGCACGGGCGCCGTGACCAGCCCGAGCCAGCTCGCCTCGGGCTCGCGACCGAGCACGTGGCGCACGAAGGGGCCCACATAGCTGTTGCGCTGCTCATAGCGCAGTGCGCGGTGCAGCAACTCCTTGGCGGAGTCGAGCCTCCCCAGCGCGAGCGCGACCTGCACCGGCGCCGCCGCGGAGAGGTGCTCGAGGAGCGCGTTGCGCGGCGCATAGGTGTACCCCGTGTCCTGCGTGGACATGGCGCTCGCCAGCAGTCCCAGTCGATCGCGCGCGTTCGCGCCGCGCAGCACCGTCCAGGTGCGCTCGTGATCGAAGGACATGTGCGAAGCATCGATGCCGGTGGCGTGCAGCACGCGTCGGGAGATGAGGGGCTCGAGGAACGGGCGCAGGTCCTGCACCGAGAGGCGCTTCCCGTCTGCCGTGCGTAGCCCTACCAGGTGCGCCACTTCGCAGAGCCTCTTTCGCGAGAATTGGAAGCTCATCAGCGCGGCCAGCAACTCCACGTCTTCTTCGCGGAGCTCGATGGACCAGCCGCCTGGGGGCTGCGCGCCATCGTCCGCCGGCATTCCGTTCGTGGCCATGAGCCGCGAACCATAGCCCGCTACGCGAGGTGTGCGAGCGCGCGTGGCCCCAGCTGCTCCAGCAGCACGGCCAGAGTGGGGGTGGCATCCACACGGGCCAGCAGGTCCTCGAGCAGCCGCGTCCCCGGCACCCGCGCGTCGCCGTCCAGCAGGCCATCGAGCCGCGCCACCACCAGGCCCGGTCCGCTCGCCGGCGCACCCTGCAGGCTGTCATGGAGCAACCCCGCGAGCGCCTGCCAGGCCTGTGCCTCCGTCGCTGAAGCCGATTCGTCGCCCACCCACAGCCGAGTCACCAAGGGCGCGCGCAGCAGCGTCCCGCGCAGCAGCGCTTCGATCGCTTCGGGCAGCACCACGGGTGGCAGCTCCGTGTGCCCCGCGCGGACGTGCCGCGCCGCCGCCACCAGCTGGCTCAGCAGCGCGCGTGCGGCCTCCTCCGGGCCCGGCCCCCGCGCGATGGGCTCGCCCCCCAGCACCAGCGCGTCGAGGGCGCCCAGCGTCTGATGCAGCGCGGCGATCCCGCGCCGCCCGCGCCCCGGGCCCGTGCTGGCCGCGGTGATCGCGACCGGCTTCCGGTACAGCTCACCCGAGCTGAAGACCCAGTCGATGCCGTTCTTGAGCGCGCCAGGGAGGCTGTGCCCATACTCGGGCGTCGCGATCAGCACTGCGTCCGCGGCTCGCAGCACGTCGCGCCACGCGCAAACCTCGGGAGGCGGCGCCTCGTTGGCGTCGAGGTCGAAGTGCGGCAGCCCACGCAGCCCGTCCCAGCGGGTGACCTCCACCTCGGGGCCCGCGAGCGATGACAGCGAGTCCACGAGCGACAGGTTGCTGGAGCGGGCCTGGAGGCTCCCTGAGATGCTCACGATCCGGATGACGGCCATGCCAGAGAGCATCGCAGATGCCGGGCGCGACGACACGGAGGCGGCGTCACTCGCAGCGCGTGGCGGCCTGCCAGCGGAGCGCCTGCTCCCAGAGCGCCCGCACGGCCTGCACCCGCGCCAGGGAGGCCTCGGCCACACCCTGCTCGCGGATGTTCACGAAGAGCAGAGATGTGGCGCCGAGCTCGAGCTGCCGTCGCTCGGCGGCCGCCAGTTGCTCGGCGTTCTGCTCGAGGCGCGTCAGCAGCGCGTGCCGCTCGAGGGCCGCCTGGTACGCGCTCGCGATGTCGCTCAGCTCGGCGCGCACCTCGTCCTCGGCGAGGCGCAGCAGCTCGCGCTCGGCGGCCAGCTGAGCCTCGGTCGCAGCATGTTGCCCGCGGGCGTCACGCAGCGCCAAGGGCACCGACAGCTGGACCCCCACCTCGAGGACGGTCCCGGGGAGTGTCGCGTCCCCCTGCCCCAGATCGCGAGACACCTCGGCGAGCGCGTCCAGCCGCGGCTGACGACGCTGACTGGCCAGGTCGCGCGCCACGCGCTGGCTCTCCATCACGGCACGCTGGGCCGCGATGCGGGGATGACACGCGAGCACACGCTCGACATCAGGCTGGGTCATGACGGGCGCGGGAGGCAACGGCAGGTCGCGCGGCAGGCGCGCGGGCGTGGGCGGCGCCGGGGCGCCGGTGTCCGAGCGCAGGAAGAGCCCGAGGACGATGGCTGCGGCCTCCACGTTGCGCCGGGCCTGGATGACGCAGTCCTGGCGCGACAGCCACGCGCGCTCCGCCTCGAGGGTGTCGACCTCGGGGATGATCCCGGAGGCCACGCGCTCGCGCACCGCGCCGAGGCGCACCTCGGCCAGCACCAGCAGCTCCTCACACACCTGCTGCCCACGCCCCGCCGCCACCCAGGACCAGTAGGCGGCCGCCGCGCGCCGCTCGAGCTCGATCAGCGCGAGCGCCCGCACCTGCTGGGCCCCGTCCACCGCCAGCTCCGCGCGGGCCCGGACCGCGCGGCGGTCGTCGAGCGCACGGTCCCGCAACAGCGGCACCCGCACCCCGGCGCGCAGCTCGCCGCGGTCGAGCGTCTGGTCGCTGTAGTAGCCGGGGTAGCGCGTCTCGTCGTCCACGTCGCGCCCGTAGCGATACCCTGCCCAGAACTCGGCGCCGAGCCAGGGTGTGGGCGCACGAAGCTCGGCATCCACGCGCCGGAGCTCGTAGTAGCCGCCGTGACGCAGCGCGCCACGAACGCTCAGCGCGGGGTCGAACGCACCACGAGCCCGCATCAGCTCGGCCTCGGCGACGTCTTCGCGCGCGAGGGCCGCCTGAACGCTGGGGTGGTGTGCCACCGTCGAGCGCAGCACGTGCTCGAGCATCACCGGCGCACGCTGCTCGTCGGCTTGTGCCAGCACCTGCTCGGACGGCAGGGAAAGCCAGACCCCGAGGTACATGAGCCACGTGCGCAGCGGTGCGCGTCGCCGCGGACAGCTTCCTCTGCGCGTCGAGCTCACGCTCCACCCCCCTGTGCCGACGAGGGCGGCATGCGGTAGCGCGGCGGGAAGCCGTTGAGCTGCCGCCAGATCTCGAAGCCCACCGTGACCTCGTCCAGCAAGAGCCAGCCCTTCACGCGCGTGCCCTGGCGCAGGAACACGGGGGCGGGCCAGGGCTCGGCGCCTTCGTCCGGCACCACCACCACGCGGAAGTCTCCATTCCCGTCGTCCGCCGAGTCCACGAACGCGACGCGACCGGCGAAGCTGCCCACCGCCACACTCGGCCAGCCCGCAAACTGGACGGCGGGCCACCCCTCGAACTGGAGGCGCACCTCGCGCCCAGGGGTCACCAGGGCGGCGTCGTTGCCGTCCACATAGAGCTGAACGGAGCGCGACTCGGTCAGCGGCACGAGGTCCGCCAGCACGGTCCCCTGCGACACCTGAACGCCGCCCTGCTGCACGAGGATTCGCTGAACCACGCCGTCCCGTGGGGCTCGGATGGCCTGGGCCGACTGCTGCGCCAGCCGCGACTCCACCTGCGCGAGCTCGCTGCGCGCGGAGGCCACCTGGGTGTCCGCCGAGCTCAACGACGCGCTGGCTGCTTGGATGTCGGCGTCGGTGGTGGCCTGCGTGCGCTCGAGCGCGGCCTGCGCGGACCGCAGGCGTGCCTGCGTGGCGCTGACCTGCGCGCGGGCCGCACGCAACGACGCCTGCGCGTCGGCGGACCCCAGCTGCGCCAGCTCGCTCTCGCGCTGCGACGCGAGCCCCTCGCCAGCCAAGGTGGCCACACGGGCCTGCTGCACGTCGTTGGTGGTCACGCGGGCCTCGGCTGCCACCAGGAGTTCCCGCTGACTGGCCAGGGTGTCGAGCACCACCCGCACCTCCGCACGAGCCGCGCTCAGCTGGGCCTCTTGTGACCTCCGCAGCGCGTCCATCCGCTCTCGAAAGGCCTCCACCTGAGCCAGGAACGCCTCGACGCGAACCACGGCAGCATCGCGCTGCAGCTCGAGCCGAGCCACGCGCTCGGGGTCATTGTCGGCCAGCTCCACGAGCAAATCGCCCTCGCGCACCATCTGGCCCTCCACCACGTGCCACCCCACGACGATGCCCGAGATGGTCGCCTCGATGGACTGAGGCCGCTCGTCGGGCGAGAAGGCGTAGACCTGACCCGTACCGGACACGTTCTGGCGCCAAGGCGCCAGCGCAGCGAAGAACAAGAAGGCCGCGAAGGCCACCGCGAGCCGCTTGGCGGTCCGGAATGGCATGGTCGTCCCGGGCAGCAGACGCGCCGCAGGGAGCAACGCTGTGACACTGGCGTCGCTCTGCGACGGGATGGCGTCTGACGTTCTCACGAGTATTCCTCCGGCAGCTCGATGTGAGCGTCCACGTACGCGTCGAGGTCGTCCGTACGGGTCACGACCAGCAGCGTGACGTCCCGCGCGATGGACGCGAGCACCGTCCGCTGCAGCCGCCTGGGGAGGCCGTCGAGGGCGCCGTCGAGCACCAGCAGCGCGGGATGGGCAGCCAGCGCACGGGCAATCACCAAGCGCTGCGCCTCCTCCCGCGTGAGGGGCGCGCCGCCTTCCCCGAGGATGGTCTGGAGTCCTTCGGGAAGCATCTCGACCCTTTCCGAGAGACCCACCCGCTCGAGGATGCCCCACACGTCGCGGGGCGTGAGCGCTCGACCGACCGCGGCGACGTTCTCGGATACGCTCGTGGGCAGCACCTCGGGCTCGGCCACCAGGAGCACACGCGAGCGCAGGCCCTGCAAGCTGAGGTCCCGCACGTCGTCGCCATCCAGCCGAACCACACCCGAAGCCTGCACCCGCAGACCGAAGAGCAGGTCCACCAGGGCGCGTGTCCGCTCGGCGCCACCTCGCACCACGAGGCGCTGCCCGGGCTCGAGGACCAGGCTCAGGTCGCGGAGCTCGCCGCCAGGCGTGGACACGCGGCGCAGCTCGACCTTGGCTGCCCCACGGGCACGGGCGGGCAGCGACCCGCCCTCGCGCTCGAGCGGGAGGTCGAGCAGCAAGTGCAGCTTGTCGGCGGCCGCGACCAGGTCGTAGGCGGTCTCGAGCTTGCCGCCCAGCTTGCTGAGCGACACGACCACGAGGTTCACCACGAGCTCCGCGGCCACCAGCTGCCCGACGGAGAGCTCGCGCTGGACCACCAACCAACCGCCGAGACCCAACAGCGTGGCGCTCGCCATCACCTGCAGCCCCAGCGTGCCGATGTACTGCCGGAAGACGATCCGGAAGTGAGCATCGCGCGCGCCCAGCCACGCCGCCGCGAGGGCGTCGAGGCGCCGCTGCGCGAACTCGCCCCCGCCGCCGAGCTTGAGGAGGTTGCGCTGGACGGCCATGTCCTCGAGCCAAGCCGCGATCGCGTACTTGGCCTTGGACTCGTAAATGGCGGTGTACGTGGCGCCCCGCCCCATGAGGCGCAGCACCACGAAGAGCCCGGCCACGATCAGCCCGCCGAAGCCCAGCAGCAGGGGGTGGTAGACCGCCAGGAGCACCAGCCCAGCCACCACCGCGAGCACCGCCTCGATACCCCCGAGGGCCAGCGAGGCGATGGCCTTCTGCGCCACGAAGACATCGAAGAAGCGGTTCATCAGCTCCGACCCCCGATGAGCCTGGAACGCGTCTGCGCTGACACGCCGCAAGCGCTCCGAGAGCCGCGACACCACGCGCACGACCAGCCGGCGCTGGATGACCTCCACCATGAACGCCTGCGTGGCTTGGAGCACCGCAGAGAACACGAGGCCTGCCGCGAGGAACAGCGTGAGCAACACGATGGGCTGAACCACCGTGCCGAACGCGACCGTGTTGACGAGCACCTGCACCGTCAGCGGGAGCACCAGCGACAGCAACCCCACGCCGGTGGCGTATACCGCGATGGCGAGCAGGTCGGAGCGGTCCTCCCGGACGAGGTCGTACGCCACCCGCCAGGGCGACTCGTCATCGTGGAGCTCGAGCGGCAGGGAGCGTGGGGAATCCACGGCGAGCCAGGTGTGCTCGCTGTGGACGCTGGTCAGCCCGAGGCGGGCCGCCAGCTGAGGTGCTCCCAGCCACTCGCGCTGGCCCCGCTCATCCTCGACGCGCACCCGCGGCCCCAGCCTCTCCAGCAGAAGGCAGAGCGAGCCATCGTGCCCGACCGTGGCCATGGGGCGACCGCGTCGGACCCCCTGCAGCGCCACGTCCAGAGGCGCCTCGAAGGTCTGGAGGGAGAGGCCAGCCCGCGCGACTCGGTCCACCAGCTGCTCGAAAGCGGAGCGCTCGGGTGGCGGCGGCTCGTCGACCACCGGCTCGCCCTCGGTCGTGCTCGACTCTGCCTCAGGGCTCGGCGATGGGGCTGCAGCGACCTCGCGAGCGAGCACGGCCTCGCCAGCATGGGGCGGGAGGCCGAGCAGCGTGCGAAGCCGGTCCACGAGGGGGTCGATCACCGAGGTCTCATTCATGAGCGAACAATCATGAGATGTGTTGCACGAATGTCAATGCATGATATATTTTTCATGAAAACTTGGACGGATCGATGAGCCATGCTGCCGGCCCACCGCCCCCTGAATGCCCGAGAGGGTTTCGAGATGACCTCAGAAGCTCCTGCCCGCTGGACTTTCCTCAGCAATCACGCCCATGTACTCCTCTGCGTGGCTCGCAACCCCGACGCTCGGGTGCGGGACATCGCCGACCAGGTGGGGATCACGGACCGCGCAGTGCAGCGCATCCTCACGGAGCTCGAGGACGGCGAGGTGCTCCTGCGGGAGCGACGCGGACGGCGCACGCACTACGCCATCAGCAGCGGAGCCCACCTGCGGCATCCGCTCGAGGCGCACCGCCGCGTGCTGGATTTGGTGGCGCTGATCGACGCGGGCTAGCGGATACTCGGCTTTCTGGGCTGGCTGCCTTGACTCCCCCTCGCCCCCCTCGCATGCTCCCCCGGCTCTTTTCCTACGTTGCAGATACGGGGGCCCCTGCTGTTAGAGCCAGCAAGCCACCGAGAGACGATGAAGATGGCTTCGACCACTGACCGCCGCGCGGAAATCATTAACAAATTCCGCACCCATGAAAACGACACCGGTTCCCCTGAAGTCCAGATCGCGCTCCTCACGGACCGCATTCAGTACCTCACGGACCACTTCCAGACCCATAAGAAGGACCACCACAGTCGGCGTGGGCTCCTGAAGATGGTGTCCCAGCGTCGCGGCCTGCTTGATTACGTCAAGCGCCACGACATCGAGCGCTATCGCAAGATTATTACCGCGCTCGGCATTCGTAAGTAAGCTACGCGGCGGCTCGGGAATGGTTCCGAGCCGCCGTTTTTCAATTTGGTCCCCGAGCATCTCCGCGACCGGAATCGTGGGTCGTTCGCTCTTCGCTTCGATGGCTCGAAGCTCCCGCAGCCGGGTCGAGCCATGGAATCGAGGATCGAGCCCCGCTCTCGTCGTTCCCGGATGCTCCTGATGGAGTGTGCCCTGTGATAATTCGTGAATCCGTCAAGATCGGCGACAAGACCGTCACGTTCGAGACCGGTCGTATCGCCAAGCAGGCCGGCGGCGCCGTCTTCGTAACGTGCGGTGAGTCCGTCCTGCTCGTGACCGTGTGCGGCACCGACGAGGCCCGCCCCGGCGTGTCGTTCCTCCCGCTCACCTGCGAGTACGTCGAGAAGACCTACGCCGCCGGTAAGATCCCCGGTGGCTTCTTCAAGCGCGAGGGCCGCCTGCGCGACCACGAGACGCTGACGTCGCGCATCATCGACCGCCCGTGCCGCCCGCTCTTCCCCGAGCACTGGCGCGCCGAGATCCAGATCATCGCCACCGTCATGTCGGCGGACCGCATCAACCCCACGGACGTGCTGGCCCTCACCGGCGCCTCGCTCGCGCTGATGCTCAGCCCCATCCCGTGGGCCGGCCCCGTGGCGGGCGTGCGCGTCGGCAAGGTCGACGGCAAGCTCATCGCCAACCCCACGTTCAAGGACCTCGAGAAGAGCACCTGCGACATCATCGTGGCGGCCACCAAGGACGCCATCGTCATGGTGGAGGGCGAGGCCCTCGAGCTGACCGAGGCCGAGATGGTCGAGGCGCTGCAGTTCGGAAAGGACTCCGTGCAGGGCGTGCTCGAGCTGCAGGAGCGCATCCGCGAGGCCGTCGGTAAGGCCAAGCTGGAGTACACCGCGCCCGAGGCCGACCAGAACGTCGCGTCCCGCGTGCGTGATGTAGCCCTCGATGCCATCAAGGCTGCCTGCAACGTACGCGAGAAGTTCGCGCGCTACGCGGCGTTCAAGGCTGGCAAGAAGCTCGCCGTCAAGGCTCTGGCTAGCGAGTTCGAGGGACGCGAGCAAGAGATCAAGGACGCCTACGAGGAGCTCCAGTTCAACACCATGCGCGAGCAGGTGGTGTACGAGAAGGTCCGCGTCGACGGCCGCGACACGCGCACGGTCCGTCCGATCTCCATCGAGGCCACCCTGCTCCCGCGCGTCCACGGCAGCGCGCTCTTCACCCGCGGCGAGACGCAGTCCATCGTGACCGCCACGCTGGGCACGCGCCGCGACGAGCAGCGCATCGACGGCCTCACCGAGGACGTCTGGAAGAACTTCCTGCTGCACTACAACTTCCCTCCCTACTCCGTGGGCGAAGCGAAGATGATGCGCGGCCCGGGTCGTCGCGAGATCGGGCACGGCAACCTGGCCGAGCGCGCGCTCAAGAGCGTCATCCCGTCGAAGGAAGACTTCCCGTACACCATCCGCATCGTGTCGGAGATCACGGAGTCGAACGGCTCGTCGTCGATGGCCACCGTCTGCGGCGGCAGCCTGGCGATGATGGACGCGGGCATCCCGCTCCGCACGCCGGTCGCGGGTGTGGCCATGGGCCTCATCATGATCAACAACGACTACGCGGTGTTGACGGACATCCTCGGTGACGAGGATCACCTCGGCGACATGGACTTCAAGGTCTGTGGCACCGACAAGGGCATCACCGCCATCCAGATGGACATCAAGATCGGTGGTCTCACCACGCAGATCATGAGCGAGGCCATGGACCAGGCGCGCGAGGCTCGCCTGCACATCCTGGGCGAGATGGCCAAGGTGCTCCCGGCTTCGCGCCCCGAGCTCAGCCGCTACGCGCCGCGCATCACCTCGCTGAAGGTGAAGCCGGATCAGATCCGCACGATCATCGGACCGGGCGGCAAGATGATCAAGGCGATCGTCGAGCAGACCGGTGTCGCCATCGACGTCGAGGACGACGGCACGGTGAACATCTCTTCGGACGATCCGGAGGCCGTGAAGCGCGCCATCGCGATCATCGAGAGCCTGACCACGGAGCCCGAGGTCGGCGCCACCTACAAGGGTATCGTCAAGCGCATCGAGCGCTACGGCGCGTTCATCGAGATCGCCCCGGGCAAGGACGGCCTCTGCCACATCACCGACATGGCGTGGGAGTACGTCGACAACGTCGAGGCGCTCATGCAACTCGGCGACGAGGTCGAGGTGAAGATCTCGGCCATCGACCGCGAGGGGCGCATCCGCCTGTCGCGCAAGGAGCTCCTCGAGAAGCCCGAGGGCTACGTGGAGCGTCCGCCCCGTGAAGACCGTGGTGACCGCGGCGACCGTGGTGGTGACCGCGACCGTGGTGGTGACCGCGGCGGTGACCGCGACCGTGGCCCGCGCCGCGATGGGCCCCGTGGTGGTGGCGATCGCGACCGTGGCCCGCGCCGCGAGGGTGGTGACCGTGGCCCGCGCCGCGAGGGTGGTGACCGTCCGCCCCGTGAGGGTGGCGAGCGTCCGCCCCGCGAGGGTGGTGGTGAAGGCGGCGAGCCCCGTCGTCGTCGTCGTCGCGAAGGCGGCGAGGGTGGCGAGGGTGGCGGCACGCCGGCTGGCGGCGGCTCCGAGGGCTGAGCCCAGCGTCGACTTCGAGTGATGACACCGGCCGGGATGCGAGAGCGCCCGGCCGGTGCCAATTGGGGGGCATGACGAACCCGTCCCACACGCTCACGGTCGAGCGCCTGCGCCCGAACGCCCAGCTCCCCGCCTATGCCACCGAGGGTGCCGCGGGCCTCGACCTCGCCTGCGCCTTCGAAGACGCTCAGCCGCGCACGCTGCTGCCCGGTGAGATCGCCAAGGTCCCGACCGGCTTGCGGATCGCGCTCCCCGCCGGACACGAGGGGCAGGTGCGCCCGCGCTCGGGTCTGGCCGCCAAGCACGGGGTCACGGTGCTGAACGCGCCGGGCACCATCGACGAGGACTACCGCGGCGAGTTGATGGTCTTGCTGGTCCATCACGGCCGCGAGCCGCTCGTGCTCGAGGACGGAATGCGCATCGCCCAGCTGGTGGTCGCGCCCGTGACCCGCGCCCGGGTGCTGCTCGGCACGGTGGTGACGCACGACACGGCGCGTGGCGAGGGCGGCTTCGGCAGCACGGGCACCGCCAGTCGGCCAGACCGCCCGTAATGGCGCGGAGGGCGTCACGACAACATCCCCCGAGACCCACGGACCACGCGCCAGAGCGGCGCGCCAGTTGACAGGAGCCTCGCGGATATCTACTCCGTCCCCTTCAGTACCTCACTAGGAGAATCCCCACCATGGCTGGAAAGAACATCGTCGCCGCGAACGACCTCAACTTCGACGAGGCGGTCCTCAACAGCGACACCCCGGTGCTCGTCGACTTCGCCGCCACGTGGTGCGGTCCCTGCAAGATGATCGCCCCCCTGGTGGAGCAGCTGGCCGACGAGTACGTGGGTCGCGCCAAGGTGGCCAAAGTGGACATCGACGAGAGCCCGGGCACCGCGTCGCGCTTCGGCATCCGAGGCGTCCCCACGCTGCTGGTCTTCAAGGGCGGCCAGGTGGTCGCACAGCAGGTCGGCGCCGCCCCCAAGGGCAAGATCGCCGAGCTGATCGAGCGCTCGCTCTGATCCGCTGACGCGAAAACCGTTATCCATACGCGGCGCGGGCCTTTCGGGGCTCGCGCCGTATTCGCGTGTGGTGTAGGCTCGCAGCCATGGCGGAGCACCGCATGTTCGTGTCCCAGGCGACCCTGGACCAGTGGCTCGGCGACGACGCAGTCGACGTCGACGGTGACGTCATGGCCATCCGGCGCCTCGGTCATCGCTTCCAGCTCAACACGGCGTTCCACTTCCTGTCGGAGGTCGCCGAGGGCGGTGACTCGAGTGAGCTGGTCGGCAAGGTCAAGACGCTGGACCAGGTGGTAGCCCTCGGCGGTGAGCACTGCGCGGGTTCGGTCATCCTGGGCGACAACGCCTACGAGGTGGTCGAAGGCTTCCTGGGCCTGCCCATCCCGAACGACGACGCCGGCTCGGCCAGCCTCGGCGGCGCCAACCTGGCCGCCGCCACGCGCGCTGCCGCCGGCGACGGGAACCCCCCTTCCCAAGAGCTCGACCTCTTGGCGCAGTTCTTCCTGAGCTCCAAGGGCTGAGCCCAGCTCACGAACACCCTCCACCCCAGGTCAACGCAGTTGCACGGCGGCACCACGCAAGAGAGCACCCCGCAAGGCCACGCACCGTTCCGCACGGGCGCGGTCATCGGCGAGCGCTACGAGGTCATGCGTCAGCTCGACCAAGACCCCCTGAGCGCCCTTTACGAGTGCCGCGACCACGAGGACGACCGGCTGGTCTGGGTGCGCATCGCGAGTCCTGCGCTCTCCCCCGACGCCGACACGGCACGCGCCTATGCCAGCAGGCTCTCGCCCATGGTGGGGGTGAACGGGCCGCACCTGGCGGGGCTGCGCGCCGTGGATGTGCACCAGGGATCGACGCTCTTCGTGGTGGAGCCCCAGAGCCCAGGCACGTCGCTCAGTGCCATGCTGTTGAGCCGCACCGAGGCACGCATGAACGCCGACGAGCTGCTGCCCATCTTGGTGCAGCTCGCCGACGCGCTAGACGCCTGCCCGGCGGGGCGACACCACGGGGAGGTGCGCCTCGAGCGCGTGTTCGTGGACGGCATGGGCACGGTGCACCTGACCGGGGCGTTCCTCATCGCCGCTGCACCGCCGCGGCCGCTGGCCACCATCCTGCGCGCCCACGACCGGCTGCGACGCGAGTTCGCCCCCGAGGTCCTCACGGGTGTCGCACGCGACTCCGCCGACCTGTTCGCGGCCGGCCAGCTCGCGTACCAGGCGCTCACGGGAGAGCGCGCCTGTGAGCCAGGCGCCTCCGTGCCGGCGCGCCTCGGCGGCGTGGGAGACGAGATCGCCAAGCTCATCGCCGCCCATCCGCGGCGCCGGCCGCCCTCGCTCACGCCGCTGCTCGAGGCTCTCGCCCGCCAGGCGGGGACAGCGCTGCCCAGCCGTCCAGACGTCGCGCGCTCTTCGCTGCTGGGTGAGGGCGAAGAAGACCGCGTGGCCGAAGCCACCGCCGTGGTGCGCCACCCCAGCAAGTCGAGCCAGCCCCCGGGCGCGACGCGGGCCTTCGCGGCGAGGCCGGCGCAGGCGCGCAGCGCGCGGCGCCCCGCGGACGGTGACCAGAGCGGGACGGCCGAGCTCTCGCTCGACGACCTGAACGCCATGAGCGAGACCGGGGGGCCGGAGGAACAGACCGTGGACCACGAAGACCCCGCCGACGACGCCCTGCCCGAACTGGACGAGGACGCCAAGACTCGCCAGGTGAAGCTCGCTGACGTGCAGGCCCAAGACCCAGACGACGACAGCGACACTGCGGATACGGAACCCCCACCGCCGCCAGCCCCGTCCGGCGATGACGATGACGATGACGATGACGACGACGTCCCGCTCGTGCGCCCGCGCGACGAAGCCACGATGAAGATCGCCTTCGCCGACATCAAGCCCACGGGTCCCGCCCGGCGCACCCTGCAGGGTCCATCCACGCTGATCACGCGGCTGCCCAGCGGCGCCGAGGCCCCGGCTGCGGCGCGCCCCAAGGCCCAGCGACGTCGCCGCGATGTGATCGTCCCGGCCTTGTTCGCGGCGGTGGTCATCGTGGCCGCCAGCCTGGCGTTCGCGCTCTTCAAGAAGTGGCGCATCGAGCAAGACCAGCACGAGCGGGTGCGCGAGCACATCGAGCAGCTCCAAGACGCCGACCCCGTAGCCGGGCAAGCGCCCGCTCTGGCTCCCGCGCCGGGAGATGTGCCCCCCGCGCCCGAACACGTGCCTCCCGAAGGCGCCCCCTGAACGCGGGCTGCCAGGCGCGGGCAACGGGCGCCTTCGGACATTCGGACCTACACTCGTCTCATCGGTCAGCACGCACAGGCCCGCTGCTGCACCCCGCCCCGCGATGCTCATCCCCGGTCTCTTCATCACCACCGCCGTGCTCTACGGCATCGCGTGCGCGCTCTACCTCGCGCACCTGACGCGTGGTCGCGAAGGCCTGACGCGCGCCACCAACGTCACGCTGGGCCTGGCGGTGGCGCTGCACGTGGCCTACCTGGTGGGTGACGTGGCCGCTGGCAGCAGCCTGGTGGGCGACATCCACCGCGTGCTGTCGCTGGTCTCGTTCGCCATCGTCAGCGCCTTCCTCGCCACCACGCTCCAGCGCCCCGTGACGGTGCTGGGGGCCTTCATCACGCCGGTCACGCTGCTGTTCTTCCTGGCTTCGGGGCTCGGCCACAGCGTGTCGTCGGTGCCCCCCGAGGTGCGCTCGCGCCTGCTGCCGTTCCACATCGGTGTGAACGTGCTGGGCGTCAGCGCCTTCGCGCTCGCGTTCGGGGCGGCGCTGGCCTACGTGCTGCAGGAGCGCATGCTGCGCCGCAAGGAGCTGGGCGGCTTGTTCCAGCGGCTGCCCGCGCTGGACGTGCTGGACTCGCTCAGCTTTCGCGCCTCGCTGGTGGGGTTCTCCCTGCTGACCGTGGGCGTGGTCACGGGCGCGTTGTGGATGGCGCGCGAGCACGCGGGGCGGCTCATGCTGGAGCCCGCGCCGCTCATGGGCATCGCCACCTGGTGGGTGTTCGCGTCCATCCTCGGCCTGCGTGTCATGTCCGGCTGGCGTGGCCGGCGCGCGGCGCTCGGCACCATCGTGGGCTTCCTCTGCGCGGTGAGCGTGCTGGCCTTCTATGTCCTGCGCGCGTCCGGGGGCGCGCTGTCGTGAACAGCGACCTCATCGTCATCGGGTTGTCGCACCACACGGCCCCGGTGGAGCTGCGCGAGCGCCTGGCCACGGGCGACGCCGACGTGCCCGCCGAGCTGCAGGCCCTGGTCTCGGAGGCGGGGCTCCACGAGGCGCTGCTGCTGTCCACGTGCAACCGCGTGGAGCTGTATGCCCACGCCGCAGAGCCCCACAAGGCGCTCGAGCGTGCCCGGGCGCACTTCCGCGAGCGGGGCGGCGAGGGCGTGGAGGGCTGCCTCTATCACCACCGTGGCGCGGAGGCCACGCACCACGCCTTCCGCGTGGCGGCCAGCCTCGACTCGCTGGTGGTGGGTGAGCCGCAGATCCTCGGTCAGGTGAAGACCGCCTTCGAGCTGGCCAACGACGCGGGCACCGTGGGCATGCTGCTCGGGCGCTGCTTCACGCGGGCGTTCGCGGTGGCCAAGCGGGTGCGCACCGAGACGCGCATCGCCGAGGGCACGGTCAGCATCAGCTCGGTGGCGGTGGAGCTGGCGCAGAAGATCTTCGGCGAGCTCCGCGGGCGCCGTGCGCTGCTGCTCGGCGCCGGCCAGATGGGCGAGACGGCGGCCCGCAGCCTCAGCGCCACCGGCGCCCGTCTGGTGGTGGTCAACCGCAGCCGCGAGAAGGCCGACGCGCTGGCCACGTCGTGCGGCGGCGAGGCACGCGACTACGAGGCGCTGCTCAGCGAGCTGGTCCAGGCCGACGTGGTCATCTCGTCCACCTCGTCCACGGGCTTCGTGCTCACGCGCGAGCTCATGCGCGAGGTGTGCCGCTCGCGGCGCCACCGGCCCCTGTTCATCATCGACATCGCCGTCCCGCGCGACGTGGACCCTCGCGTGGCCGAGATGGACAACGTCTTCCTGTACGACGTGGACGACCTCCAGAAGGTCGCGGACGAGGGGCTGGCACAGCGCCGTCAGGAAGCCGAGGCGGCGGAGGCCATCGTCACGGCGGAGGTCACGGAGTTCGAGGCCTGGCGCCGCTCGCTGGCGCTCACGCCCACCATCGTGGAGCTGCGGAGTCACTTCCAGCAGGTGGTGCGTGAGGAAGTGGCCCGCACCGCGCAGCGTCTGTCCGGTAGCAGCGCGGAAGACGAACGCGCGCTCAAGGCCATGAGCGAGGCCATCGTCAACAAGCTGCTGCATCCCGCGCTCACCACGCTGAAGGCGGGCGCCACCCAGCCCGAGGGCGAGCAGCTCATCGCCGCGGCGCGCGCGCTCTTTCAGCTGGGCTCCGGCCCAGCCGCGGAGGCTGCGGTCGAGGCCGCTGACCCCAAGAAGGCCCACGAAGCACCGCGGGGCACATCCGTCGAACGGCCCGCCACCCCACCGCTCCCCACTCGAAAGACCCACGGCGCATGAAGCTCCGCGTGGCGACCCGCCGCAGCAACCTCGCGCTCACGCAGATGCGGGCGTTCACCGCGCGCATCGTGGCGCTCCACCCCGAGGTCGAGATCGAGGAGGTGCACGTCACCACGCTGGGCGACCGCGTCACCGACCGTCCGCTGGCCGCCATCGGTGGCAAGGGGCTGTTCGTGTCCGAGGTGGAAGCCTGCGTGTCGCGCGGTGAGGCCGACTTCGCGGTGCACTCGCTGAAAGACGTCCCGGGCGACGTGGAGCTGGCCGAGGGCATGGCGCTGGTGTGCCTCCCCGAGCGTGAAGACCCGCGCGACGTGCTGCTCACGCGTGACGGCATCGACCTCATGTCGCTGACGGCGGCGGCTCGTGTGGGGACCACGTCCCTGCGCCGCGTCGCGCAGCTGCGCGTGCAGCGTCCGGACCTGCACTACGCCACCCTGCGCGGCAACGTGGAGACGCGCCTCGGCAAGCTGGACAGCGGCGAGTTCGACGCCATCGTGTTGGCCGCGGCTGGGTTGCGCCGCCTCGGGCTGCTCGGGTCGCGCGCGCACCAGGTGCTGGACCGCGAGGTGTGTCTACCGGCCGTGGGGCAGGGCACGCTGGCCATCGAGGCGCGCGCCAACAACCAGGCGCTCATCGACCTGCTGCTGCCGCTCGAGGACCCCACCACGCGGCTGGCCACCGAAGCCGAGCGCGAGCTGCTGCGCTGCATGCAGGGCAGCTGCCGCGTGCCGCTGGCCGGCCACGCCACGTTGGACCCGGTGTCCGGGCGCATGCGCCTCGACGGCTTCGTGGGCGGGGTGGAGACCGACGAGACTCTCTCCGGCTGCAGCGAGATCTACCTTCGCGGCCGCACGCAGGATGCCCGCTGCGAAGAGGCACGCGCGCTCGGCCGCGAGGTGGCCGAGGGGTTGATCGCCCGCGGCGCCCAGCGCTTGATGCGCGAAGCCGAGGCCGCCGTGCTGCGCCGCGAGCTGACGAGCAACTGAGCGGGGCCTCTGGGCATCTCGAGAGGGGCGGGTTCGCTGCGTTGCGGCAAGGCGATATGGGCACCCACGGCTCGGGCCTCATGATCTCACACATCTCGCGAGGGGGCCGATTCGCTTTGCTGCAAGGTTCTATGGGCACCCCCGGCTGGAAGGGCTGGAAGCCGGGGGTGCCTATTGTGCCTTGCCACAAGGCACATCGGCCGCTGGCGAGATCCTCTAGTCTCAGCTGGGTGCCCATGACCCGGCGCCAGACGCCTTGACCCGACGCCGCGCGTCTGCAATCAAGCATGTGATATACCTGATTACTCCCGGAGGCCTCCGATGAGCGCATGGATGACCCACCAAGTTGGCGAGCACGTCCTCCTGGACGACCAGCTCTTCGAAGTGACGCAGGTCGCGCGGACGCGCTGGGGCTCCACCACGTATCGCGTCACGGCGGGTGATGGTCGCACGCGCTGGCTGACCCCGCGGCGCGCGGAGGCGCTCGCCCCGTACGTGGACGCCGCGACCATCGAGCGCATGGTGCTCGCGTTCTATGGGCGCATCCGCGAGGACGTGGTGCTCGGGCCCATCTTCGACGCGCGCATCGCCGACTGGGGGCCGCACCTCACGCGCATGGTGCACTTCTGGAGCGCCGTGCTGCTGGCCGCGCCAGGCTTCATGGGCAACCCCATGCAGAAGCACCGCGAGCTCACGGGCGTGGCACCGCAGGACTTCGAGCGCTGGCTCGGCCTCTTTGGCGAGACCCTGGGCGAGATCTTCGAGCCGCCCGTGGCCGACGCGATCCTGCTGCGCGCAAGGCGCATCGCCGGGCGGTTGAGCGGCGCGATGTTCGAGGAGGCGCGGCCCGCGTGCGCCTGACGTCCTTCACGGACTACGGGCTGCGGACGCTCATGTACCTCACCATCTCGGCGCGGCGCGGCGAGCCGTGCGCGTCGGTGCAGACCATCGCGGGGGCGCTGGACGTGAGCGCGCATCACCTGGCGAAGGTGTCGCAGGGCCTCGCGCAGCACGGCTTCGTCTCGGCGCGACGGGGCCGCGACGGGGGGCTCGTGCTGGCGCGCGACCCGGCAGCGCTGAAGGTGGGACAGGTGGTGCGCGCCCTCGAGCCGAGCGAGCTGGTGCCCTGCTTCGAGAGCGCGGACGCGTGCTCGCTCACGCGCGGCTGTGGCCTGGCTGGCGCGCTCGCAAGCGCTCAGGAAGCCTTCTTGGCGCACCTCGACACGGTCACCCTCGCCGACTGCGTGGTGCAGCCGAAGGCCCTGGTGCAGCTCGTGGCGCGCGCGCGCTGAGCGCTGCACGCGGCGCAGAGTCAGTTGGCCGCGAGGATGCGCTGCACGCCGCTCACCGAATTGCTCATGAGCGCGTCGCGGGCCACGCCGCCGCCCACGCAGGCCAGGTAGAGTTCCTGCCCGTAGAGCCGCAGCGGCCGCACCACCACTTCGCCCCCACGCAGCAGCGGGGGCAGCGGCATGCCCATCACCGCGCGGCTCATCAGCGGCGCGATGGCGCCCAGCTCCTCACAGATGCCAGCCTCCCCGGCGCTCGCGACGATCATGCCCTGCTGGTCGGCGAGGACCAGCGCCTCGAGGCCACCACGGGCCCGGCTGTGCTCCAGCTGGAAGCGCAGGGCCGCTTCGCGCTCGGAGGTTCGTTGCTGGCGTCGTTCTTGAAGCATCCACATCGCGTACCTGCCTTTGCGCACGTAAGATATCGTGCGACATGTAGGTAAGTGTAGACAGACGCGCTCGAGCGACCAAGTTCTCGGCAACACCGGGCTTTGACCCCATCCCCAACCTGCGATATCACGACGCACCCGAGTCTGGGCCCCGGCGGGTCTGCGAGAGGGTCTACCCACGGGAGCGTCCCCCTTTTCACGCTCCCAAAGTCGGCAGAGGCACGCAGAGGCACCCATGAGCTTGGCAGACGTCCTGAAGAGCAACCGCGTGGTGGTCACCGTCGGCAGCGGCGGCGTGGGCAAGACCACCACGGCCGCCGCGCTCTCGGTGCATGCGGCCATGCAGGGCAAGCGCGTGCTGTGCCTCACCATCGACCCCGCGCGGCGCCTCGCCAACAGCCTCGGGCTGGACGAGATGACCACGAGCGAGCAGGAGGTGCCGGCGCGCCTGTTCCACGAGAACAACCTGCCGCTGCCGCCCGGTGGCGTGCTGGCGGCCATGATGCTGGACACCAAGTCCACCTTCGACGAGCTGGTGAGGACGCACGCCAGCAGCCCCGAAGCACGCGACCGCATCCTGACCAACCGCATCTACCAGTACGTGGCGGGCTCGCTCGCGGGGACGCAGGAGTACATGGCGATGGAGAAGCTCCACGCCGTGCGCAAGCAGTCCAACTGGGACCTGATCGTCTTGGACACGCCGCCCACCAGCAACGCGCTCGACTTCCTCACGGCGCCGGAGCGGCTGATCGACGCCATCGACTCGCCCGCCGTGCGCTGGTTCATGCAGGCCATCGAACCGGGCAAGGGCCGCTTCGGGCTGGGCCTCATGGCCAGCGCGTCCACCGTGCTCATCAAGGGCCTCGCTAAATTCACGGGCATCGAGTTCTTGGAAGAGGTGGCCGGGTTCGTGACGGGCATCAACGACCTCTTCGGCGGCTTCCGTGAGCACGCCACCGCGGTGAGCGCCGCGCTGCGCAGCCCGGAGGTGGCCTTCGTGGTCGTCACCAGCCCCAGCCCCATGGCCATCCGCGAGGCCACTTACTTCGCGGACAAGCTGACCGACGCGGGCATGCGCCGCGACGCGGTGGTCATCAACGGCGTGCACGTGCTGTTGTCCGAGCCGAGCATCAGCGACGCAGCGCTGGCCACCGAGTTGGCCCCGCACCTCCCCGGCATGGACGCCGCGGACACCGTGGAGCGCATGATGCAGGCCCTCCAAGACGAGCGCTTGCAGGCGGTGGCGGACCGCATCGAGTCGGACCGGCTGCAGAACCACATCCGGCAGTCGCGCGGCGGCGACCGGGTGCAGTTCGTGGAGGTGCCGGCCTTCGAAGAAGACGTGCACGATCTCGCCGCGCTAGCGCGCGTTGCTTCGTACCTCACCGGCACGGCAGGCGCCGCGTGAGCCAGAACCAGAC
The DNA here is from genome assembly GCA_016706685.1 of Sandaracinaceae bacterium. Classification (NCBI taxonomy): domain Bacteria; kingdom Pseudomonadati; phylum Myxococcota; order Polyangiales; family Sandaracinaceae; species Sandaracinaceae bacterium. The sequence goes on from JADJJE010000017.1 coordinate 61,589, forward strand.
CAACACCGAGTGGGTCGCCATCGTCCTCGCCGCCGGGCAGGGCACGCGCATGAAGAGTCCGCTGCCCAAGGTGCTGCACGAGATCGCCGGGCGGCCGCTGGTCGCGTGGAGCATCGCCGCGGCGCTCGACGCGGGGGTGCAGCGCTGCGTGGCGGTGGTGGGTCATGGCCGTGAGCAGGTCGAGAGCACGCTCCACACCCGCTTCGGTGGGCGCGTGAGCACGGCGCTCCAGGCCGAGCAGCGCGGCACGGGCCACGCGGTGCGCTGCGCCATGGAGTCGCCTGCGCTCGCCACCTTCGAAGGCAACGTGGTGATCCTCTACGGCGACTGCCCGCTCATCCCGAAGGAGAGCGTGCACGCCCTGATCAACGCGCTGGACGCGGACGCGTCGCTGGCCATGCTCACCTCGCACCTGCCCGATCCGCGGGGCTATGGTCGCATCCTGCGTGACGCCGAGGGGCGCGTGCGAGCCATCCGTGAGCAGCGCGACTGCAGCCCGGGCGAGGCAGCCGTGCGCGAGGTCAACCCCGGCCTCTACGCGGTGCGAGCGGGGTTCCTGCGGGACGCCATCGCGCGGCTCAGCGACGACAACGCGCAGGGCGAGCTGTACCTGACCGACGTGGTCGAGCAGGCCGCCGCTGCCGGTGGTGTCCGAGACGTGGCGTGGGACATGGCCGATCTGCGCGGCGTGAACGACCGCTACGAGCTCGCGCTGTGCGCCGAGGAGCGCCGCCTGCGGATCGCCGCCGCGCTGGCGCGAGACGGTGTGGCCGTGCGCGACCTGCGCACCGTCTACGTGGACGCGGACTGCGAGGTCGCTCCGGGCGCGGTGCTCGAGGCGCAGGTGCACCTGCGAGGGCGCTGCGTCATCGAGACCGGCGCGCGCATCGACGTGGGCGCCGTGCTGACGGACGTCATCGTGCGTGAGGGCGCCGAGGTGCTGCCGTACACGGTGGCCAGCGAGAGCGTCATCGGCGAGGAGGCCACGGTGGGGCCCTTCACGCACCTGCGCCCGGCCACCGAGCTGGGCCGCGGGTCCAAGGTGGGGAACTTCTCCGAAACGAAGAAGACCAAGCTGGGCGAGGGCTCGAAGGTAAACCACCTGAGCTACGTGGGCGACGGCGTCATCGGCAAGAACGTGAACATCGGCGCCGGCACCATCTTCTGCAACTACGACGGCGTGCGGAAGCACACCACCACGCTCGAGGACAACGTCTTCATCGGCAGCGACAGCCAGCTGGTGGCGCCGGTCACCGTGGGCGCGGGGGCCTATGTGGCCAGCGGGACCACCGTGACGCGGGACGTCCCGCCCGACGCGCTGGCCGTGGCGCGCACCCGCCAGCAGAACAAAGAAGGCTACGCCGCACGCTTCCGAGCCCGCGCGAAGACGCCCGAGAAGCCGACTGAAGGCACGTGACCAACACCCCCACGAGCCTCCGCCGGAAGCGTGTCATCGCGTTGCCTCTCTTGCTCTCCGTCGCTCTCGCAGCGAGCGCACCCTCGCGCGTTGCGGCCCAGGACGCCTATGGGTGCGTCGACGAGCTGGACGACGACGAGGTCGCGCGCCGGACGAGCGCCATCGCCCGTGAGTTTCGCTCGCACGAGCGACACGCGCGCGCCTTTCGCTTCGGGTGGATGAGCCTCTTCGCGGTGTTCGCAGTCGCCGAGTTCGCGTTCATCGGGCCGCGCGCCGAGGGTGCCCAACGCTGGAACGCGTACATCAGCGGCGTCGGGGCCACTACCGCCATGGTGCAGCTGGTGGCGTTGCCCATGCCCGAGGTCTGGGCACGTCGGCGCATCGAGCGTATGCCCAGCGACACCCCGGAGCAGCGCCGCGCACAGCTGCGCTACGCCCTCGACGCACTCGAGTTGGCGGCGAACGGCGACCGCATCATCCACAGCGCGCTGTCGCACGCGAGCGCGGTCGTGTGGAGCGTGGGCTGGGGCACGCTGCTGAGCGTGAAGTTCGACAAGCCGCTGGTCTCCGCCATAGCCTTCCTGGGAGGGCCAGTCATGAACGAGACGCGCATCCTGACCGCACCCAACTGGGCCACGCAAGCGTGGGTCCGGACGCGCGCGGGCTTCTGCTGGGATCGCTACGTAGACGACGCGCCGCGCGAAGCCTACTGGGACGAGCCCGAGACCGAAGCCCGCTTGTCGCCTACCCTCGGCGGCCTCAGCCTGCACCTCACGTTCTGACGGGGGGCGCTCAGCCACGCGATAGCGGGCTCGCGTTCTATGGCGCGCAGAGTTCGTCCACCGCCACCCCGGCGCGCTCGAGCGCCGCACGTTGGATCGCGGCGAGCGCCGGCATGGAGGCGAGCCCGAGCGCCAGCATCTCGTCGAAGCGCGCGCGTGGGATGGGGCTGGCTTCGGCGGTGCCCTGCACCTCGATGATGGCCCCTCCACGAGTCGCCACGATGTTGAGGTCCATCTCGGCGTCGCGGTCCTCTTCGTAGCAGACGTCCAGCAGCGCTCGCCCGGCGGAGTAGCCCACGCTCACGCCTGCCACGGGCTCGCGCATGACGCCGCGGCCCAGCACGCCGCGCTGCCGCAGGTTCTCGAGCGCCAGCGCGATGCCGATGAAGCCGGCCGTGACCGATGCGGTGCGCGTGCCACCGTCGCCGTCGAGCACGTCGCAGTCCACGGTCACCGTGCGCGGCCCAATCTGATCGAGGCGCACCGAGGCGCGCAAGGCCCGCCCGACCAGCCGCTGGATCTCGGCGCTGCGCCCGTCCACGCCGCCGGAGCCGCGGCCATCGCGCCGCTGCCGCCGCTTGTTGGCGCGCGGGTGCATGGCGTACTCGGCGGTGAGCCAGCCACCGCGCACGCTCTGCATCCACGCCGGCACGCCGTCGGCGACCGAGACGGACACCAGCACCGTGGTCTGACCTGCGTGGTAGAGCACCGAGCCCTCGGGGTAGCGCTGCACCCCCGTCTCGATCTCCACCTTGCGCAGCTCGGTGGGCGCGCGGCCATCGGGGCGACTCGCGGGGCTCTCGCTCATGCCGGGAACCATAGCTCGAACGCGGTCCCGCCGCCCTCGGGACGCACACACTCGATGGTGCCGCCGTGCGCGGTGACGATCTGCTGGGTGAGCGGCAACCCGAGGCCAGTCCCGCGCTCCTTGGTGGTGTAGAACATGTCGAAGATGCGCTCGCGCACCGAGTCGCTGATGCCGCTGCCGTGGTCTCGCACGGTGAGCCGCACCCCGGGCGCCGCGGGCTGCACCGAGACGTGCACCTCGCCGCCTCCGGGCATGGCCTCACGAGCGTTGCGCAGCAGGTTCAGGAGCGCCTGCCGCAGCTGCCCCGCGTCCAGCGCCACCTGCGGCAGTGGCTCGGCCAGCTCCACCACCAGACGCGACCCGTGAGCGCGCATCTCTTCGGCCATGAACGCGGCGATGTCGCGCACGAGCCTGCCCAGGTCGCCCAGCTCGAGCTGAGGCTGGGGCACGCGCGATAGACGCAGGTACTGCTCCGTGATGCCCGTGAGCCGGTCCACCTCTTGCTGCACCGACGCCAGCAGCGCCGCCGCCTCGGGGCCGGCATGCACCAGCTCCTCCTCGAGCAGCTCCACGTTCAGGCCGATGCTGGAGAGCGGGTTGCGCACCTCGTGTGTGACGTGCGCGGCCATGCGTCCGATGGCAGCGAGGCGCTCCGTCTGGATCAGGCGCGCCGCGGTGGCGAGCTCGTCCGTGACGTCTTCGACCACCACCAACACCGAGCCGACCGACGCGCCCTCTTCCCCACGCCCGAACGGCGCGAGCGACACGTCCAGGACGACCTCCTGGGTCCCACGCGCCACGTTCACGCGCCCGAGCGCCACGCGCTGGTCGGTGGTGCGCACCTGCTCGATGGCAGCCAGCAACCCCGGCACCGCGCCGAGGCTCTCTTCCGCGCGCTGCTCGGTCGCCACTCGGAGTAGGTCACGGGCCGCGGGGTTGGCCACCCGGACGAGGCCCTCGGTGTCCACCACGACCACCGCAGCGCGCAGGCCCTCCACGATCTCGCGCTGCATCTGCTGGAGCTCGCGCAGGCTCGCGTCGCGCAGCGCCAGCGCCTTCACCATGCGATCGAACGCCGCCGCCAAGCGCCCCAGCTCGTCGTCCCCGCCGAGGTCCAGTGTGGTGGAGAGGTCACCGCGCGCCACGGCCTCCACCCGCTCTTGCAGCGCCGGGATGGGCTTGAGGATGCGCTGCGACCACCACGTGACCAGCACCCCGAGGCTCAGCGAGAGCAGCACCAGCACGCCCAAGACGATGCTCGCGCGACGCTCGTGCTCGGCCGCGATGGAGCTGGTGCTGGCGATGGCCTCTTGCAGCTCGCGCCAGCCGTCGCGGTAGTGCCGCTGCACGTCGCGCTCGCGCAGCCTCATGGAGCGCAGCATGCGCTCGGCGCGCTGGGGGTCCCCGCTGGTGTGTGCCGCCTCGAGCGCTTCGTAGTCCGCGTCGCTGGCCCGGTAGGCGGCCGAAACGTCGTTCAGCGAGGCCCGCACGCGCGCGAGCGCTTCCTCGCCCCCCGCCACCACCGCCAGCTGCTCGGCGCGGTCGAGGCCATGGAAGGCACGGCGCAGCGTGGCAGGCCGCACGGCGCGCGCCGCGTTGAGCCAGCCACGGCGAGACACCGCGTCCTCGCTCTCGATCTGGTTGAGCAGCGTGGCGAACACGGCCTGGGTGGCCTTGGCCTCGCCCAGCGTGAGCGCCAGCGGCAGGAGCCCCTCGTTCAGCAGGCCGAGCGTGCGCACCGTGCGCGCGTGCTGCGTGAGGCTGAAGATGGCCACCGCGCCGAACGCGGTCAGCACCAGCGCGAACCCCAGGAAGATGCGCGTCGGGATGGACGGCCTGCGCAGCGAGGAGGCCTGGGTCGGCGGCGAGCGAAGGGGCATCAGGGCTGCGCCCGAGCGCCTCCTGCGGCCGCGAGGATGCGTGCACCCTCTTCGGCGGTCGTCGCGTCGAGACGCATGGCCTCGGCCACGGCGGCCTCCGCTTCGGAGCGGCGCGAGAGAGCCAGCAGGTGGCGCGCACGGGCCAGCTGCACGTGCGCCGGCGCGGCGGGGGTCAGCAGCAGGGCGCTGTCGTACTCGTACAGCGCGTCGGCGTGGGCGGCTCGCTCACCATGGGCTCCCGCGAGGGCGATGTGGGCCTCCACGCGGCCCGGGTCCACCAGCATGCTGCGCTGACCCAGCAGCACGGCGTCCTCGAAGCGACGCTCCTCGATGGCCAAGTCCAGCGCCTGGGCGTGCAGCTCACGGTCGTGCTCCTCGAGGTCCACCAGGCGCATGAGCGCGGTGCGGCGCAGGGCGGCGTCTTCCGTCTGCATGCCGATCTCCAGCAGGCCCTGCCACGCGCTCGCACGCCACGGCTGGAGGCGCGTGGCCGCCTCGAGGTGGGCCCGCGCGCCAGGCACGTCGGAGGCCGCGAGCGCGGCACGGCCCAGCAGCAGGCGCAGGTCGAAGCCGTCGCGCCCTGCGGTGACGATCTTCTCGAGCGCCGCGCGCGCGTCCGGGAAGCGCTCCTGCGCCAGCGCCAGACGGGCCGTCAGGTAGAGCGCCAGCGGCTCGTTCGGGTTCAGCCGCAGCGCGCGCGCCAGGTCGGCGTTGGCCCCCTCGGCGTCGCCGTGGATGAGCCGCGCCGCCGCCACTCGTGCGGCCGCAGCCGCGTCGTTGGGAGCCGCCGTGGACGCCGCGTCGAGCGCCTCGAGGTCCGTGTAGGCGGACATGTCCACGTTGAACTGCCCGTCGAGCGCGGCGAGCCGAGTGCGCGTGTGCGTGCGGAACAGCGTGTCCAGCTCGGCCGGAGCCACGCCCAGCACGCGCTCGATGACCTGCGCCGTGGTGCGGCCCGCGCCCCACTCGCGCAGCATGCGCGGCAGCTTCTCGAACCCGTAGCGCTCGGCGATGAAGAGCACCATCTGCGAGCTGGCGTAGTACGCCACCATCATGTCCTCGGCGGACCGGGCGTGCGTGAACGCGCGGTTCATGTCCACGATGGCCGGCAGCCGGTCGGCGGCGATGGCCGCGTGCAGGTCGTGGTCCATCTCACGGCGCCACTCGGGCCGCGCCACGATGGTCTCGTACTCGGCCAGCCCCTCGGTGAACCAGCGCGGCACGTGGTTGTGGCTGAGCTGGATGTGAAAGACGTGGGCCAGCTCGTGGTACGTGATCTGCCCCCAGTTGAAGGGCCCTCCGCGCGGGGAGATGGCGGTGACCACCTTGCCGAAGCACACGCCCTGCACGCCCAGGTTGGGCAGCCCGGTGGTGCGCAGCGAGAAGTGCTGCACGTCGGCGTAGAGCTCCATGGCGAGCGGCCCCTCCGGGGTGAAGCCATAGCGGCGCACCATCCCCGCATACGCGGCCGTGAGGTGGCGCGGCACGTAGCGCTCCAGCACCGGGCGCTCTTCCTGGTGCATGCGGAACCGGAACGGCGCCTCCTCGAAGCTCGCGTATTGCTGCGGGATGACGTCCTCGAAGAGGTTCAGCGTGTTGAAGACCTGAACGTTGTAGCGGTCCCGGCGCCAAGCTTCGCGCAGCGCCGCGAGCCCCGCGTCCTCGTCGCCCATGCGCAGCAAGTTGATGCCGAGCGTGGCCTGCGCCACCGCGTCGCGCGGGTTCAGCGCGATGGCCTCGCGCGCCATGTCCACGATGGCCGGGTAGCGGTGCTCCCACTCCGCGTAGCGCGCGATGATGGTGTAGAGCTGGCTGTAGGTGGGGTGACGCCGCAGCACCTCGCGCTTGGCCGCCTCGAAACCGGCGGCGTCGTCGGCCAGGAAGCGCCCCGCGGCACGCACGCTGAGCGCCTCGAGGTCGGTCGGGTCCTGCGCCAGCACCTCGCCCAGGATGCGGTCCGTGGTGGCCACGTCCAGGTCATAGAGCGCCAACCCGGCCAGCGTGACGCGCGCCATGGCGAGGTTGGGGTTCACCGCGAGCGCGCGCTGCAGATCCCGGTCGGCCTCCACGAACGCGTAGCTCTGCTCCATGCGGATGCGCGCGTAGAGTGTGTGCGCCACGGGGTGCTCCGGGTTCACGCGCAGGGCGTCCTGGACACACTCCTCGGCGTGGCCCGCGTCGTACTTCTCGAGGAACAGCTGCGCCCACTCGAGCTGCGTCTCCACGCGCTGCGGGTCAGCCGCGATGGACTCCTGGAACGCCGTGTTGGCGTCCCGCACGCTGCCGAGCGCGTGCGTCGCGCTGCCCACGTAGGCCAGCCCAGCCGCGTCGCGCGCGTTGATGCGCTCCGAGTTGTAGCCTTCGATGATGCGCATGTAGAAGCTGCGCGCCTCCACGGAGCGGCCCCGCCGCTCGGCCGCGCGCGCCAGAAACAGCGAGGCCCGGTCGTGCGTGGCAGGCAGCGCCCCCAGCAGCCGGTCCACGTCTTCGAGCCGACCGCGGGCGAAGTGCGCCTCGGCCTCCAGCATGACCGCCTCGTTGCGCAGGCTGGCGTCACGCGCCGCCTCGCGCGCGCGGGTCACCGCATCGTCGTAGCGTCCCGTCACCAGCAGCAGCCGCGCCCGCAGCAGCGCGCGCGCCGCCTCGCTGCCCTGCAGCGCGTCGAGTCGGTCGGCCACCTGCGTGTAGAAGCCCTGCGAGAGCGCGCGCGTGCCGTCATCCACCGTGGTGAGCGTGGGCGGCGTGCGCGGTGCCTCGGCCTCGTCCGCCGGCGCGTCGGGCATGGTGGGCAGAGGAATGGCGTCGGGGCTCACCTCCGCGCTGGTCCCATCACGCTCCCCGGTGCCGGTGGTGTCGGTGGTGGGTGCGCCGCCCCCGCAGCCGCCCCCACAGGCCCACACGAAGGTGGGCAGGGTCGACCACAGGAAGACGAGGCGGAGGCTACGGGCGCGAGAGCGAGACATGCAGGCGAAGGATACGGGCCCGCGAGCCAGGATGCATCGGCCGCGAGCTAAAGCCGGGGCCGGGCCGCGCCGGCGTGTACTTCCCAGCAAACCCACTACAATGCGCGGGAGATGCCGGCCCACCACTCGCCCTACGCGACCTTCCAGGGGTTCCTGCGCAGCGCCATCACGCAGTACTGGGAGCGCCGCGGTGCCAGCAAGGTCACCTTCCTGGCGCTGTTGCTCGCCACGCGGGAGGCTTGGGGCGTGGCCCTCGACAAGACGCTGGACGTGGAGGTGGGCAAGAAGGCGCTGCGCGGGGCGGCTGGTGTCGCTGGCGTCACCGTGCTGCTGCGCCTCTTCCTGGGTGGCCCCATCGGGGTGCTGCTCACCGGCGCTTCGCTCGTGTCGCTGGTTGCCGTCTACGCCAAGAACCACGACCGCGTCTGGGCCAAGCAAGAGCGCATCCGCGAGCTGGTGGTGGCCTACCGCACCGACCACGAGCGCGTCTTGGCGGAGTTCCGCGCCGGACAGTTCGGCACGCACGAGCGCGACCTGATGGTGGACGGGCTGATGGGGCGCTTCCTGTTGGCGCTGGACGACGGCCCCGAGGACAAGCCCGAGGCGTCACGCGCCGCGCAGCCTCCGCCTGGGCCAAAGGCTGGCAGCTTTGCCGAACACCTCGCCGGCAAGCGCAAGAACACGGACGCCTGAGGCGGCGCGGCGCGTTTTCTGGCCGGCCCGCTACTCGGAGCTGGCCGCAGGGTCGTCGCCCGGAGCCGACAGCCCACCGGATGCCGACCCCTCGCCCGCGGCGTCGGGCGTGGTAGGAGGCGGCGCAGGCACCGCGCTCGCCGGCGGTGGCACGCTGGGCGTGGGCACGGCCAGCTTGGTGGGCCGGATGCGCACCGGGCGCACGAAGAACGGCCGCTCCTCACGCTTCTCGGCGTCGGCGCGGCGTGCCGACTCCAGCACCGCACGCTGGAGCTCGGTCTGGCTGCGGCAGGCCCCCTCCCCGACCACGCGACGATAGCTTCCGTCCGCCTGCAGCTCGTGCGCCTTGGTGTCGTCGCGCAGGCCGAGGCCCAGCACCCGGTCGTAGACGCGCTGCTTGAGCTTCGGGTCCTCGACGGGGAACATGACCTCCACGCGCCGCTGGAAGTTGCGCGGCATCCAGTCGGCGCTGCCCAGGTACACTTCTTTCTCGCCGCCGGCCTCGAAGAAGCACACGCGGGCATGCTCGAGGAAGCGATCCACGATGCTGCGCACGCGGATGCGCTCGCTCAGGCCCGGCACACCGGGGCGCAAGCAGCAGATGCCGCGGATGATCAGGTCGATCTCCACGCCCGCCTGCGAGGCGCGATAGAGCGCCAGGATGACCTCGGGGTCCACGAGCGAATTCATCTTCGCGATGATGCGCGCGCGCTTCCCCTCGGTGGCGTTCTGCGACTCGCGCGCGATGAGCCCCAGCACGCGCTCGTGCAGCCCGAGCGGCGCCACCACCAGGCGCTTCCACTCCTCGGGCCCCGTGCACGACGTGAGCAGGTTGAACAGCGAGGTGGCGTCCTCGCCAAAGGCCTCTTGCGCGGTGAAGAGACTCAAGTCCGTGTAGAGGCGCGCCGTGTGCGGGTTGTAGTTGCCCGTGCCCAGATGCACGTAGCGCCGCAAGCGGCCGCTCTCGCGCCGCACGATGAGCATCACCTTGCAGTGCGTCTTGAGCCCCACCAGCCCGTAGACCACGTGCACCCCGGCCTGCTCCAGCTTGCCGGCCCAGTGGATGTTGTTCTCCTCGTCGAAGCGCGCCTTGATCTCCACCAGCGCCACCACGTGCTTGCCCTGCTCGGCCGCCCGCACGAGCGCGGCCACCACCGGGCTGTCACCGCTCGTGCGATAGAGCGTCTGCTTGATGGCCAGCACGTCGGGGTCGCGCGCCGCGCGCTCGAGCAGCTCCACCACCGGGTCGAAGGCCTCGTAGGGGTGATGCAGCAGCACGTCGCCGCGCGAGATGACGTCGAACGGGTCTCCGTCGATGAGCGCCGCCACCTGCACTCCGCTGGCCGGCGGGTCGCGCAGCTCGCGCATGCCACGCAGCGGCTTGCCCAGGTCCACCAGCTGCTCGAGCGCCAGCGGAGCCACGCTCGGGATGACGAACGCCGGGTCGAGCTCCATCGCCTCGGTGAGGAGCGTGATGGCCTGGTCGGGGCAGTCGTGCGCCACGGTCAGCATCACGGTGTTGCCGCGGTCGCGGCGGCGGACCTCCTCCGTGATCACCTCGAGGAGGTCTTCGGCCTCCTCCTCGTCGATGCTGAGGTCGAAGTTGCGCAGCACCCGAAACGGCCAGGCGCCGAGGCTGCGAAAGCCACGGAACAGCTCGTTCGCGTGCTGGGCCACCAGCTGCTCCAGCAGGACGAAGCGCTTGCCCTTCGGCTCGCCGCCGTCACCACCGAGGTCGTCGGGGAGCGCGACCACCCGCGGCAGCACGGGCGGCACCTGCAACAAGGCGAAGGCCGGCTCTCCCGCGCGCTCCCCAGCCAGCATCACGATGAGCTGGAGGTCCTTGTTGCGCATGTGCGGGAACGGGTGCCCCGGGTCGAGCGCCAGCGGCGTGAGCACCGGATACACCTGCGTCTCGAAGTACTCGCGCAGCCAGCGCTGCTCCTCGCCCTCGAGCGTGCGAGGGTCCACGCGGGCCACGCCGTGGGCGTGCAGGGCGGGCTCGAGCCCCTCGCAGAACAGCGTGGACATTTCCCCGATCAGGCGCTTCACACGCGCGGCGATGGCGCTGATCTGCTGGGCCGGCGTCATCCCGTCGGGGGTCCCGCTCTCGATCTGCTCGGCGCGCTGCTCGAGCAGGCCGGCCACGCGCACCATGAAGAACTCGTCCAGGTTGCTGGCGCAGATCCCAAGGAACTTGAGGCGCTCCAGCAGCGGGACGCGCTCGTCGCTGGCTTCGTCCAGCACCCGCTGGTTGAACTCCAGCCAGGACAGCTCGCGGTTGAGGAAGAGCTCTCCCGGCTCGGCGAGGCTCAGATCGATGGGCGTGACGCTCATAGCGCGTGCTTGGCCTTGATCTCGAGGTACCGACGCACCGTCGAGAGCGCGAGCTCGGAGGCCGGAGCCTCCACCAGCCCGACCCCGTTCTTGGTGAGGTGCGCCTTCACGCGCTCGCGGTCCATCAACAAGTCCGCCGCAGCCGCTCGGGCGTAGACGTCGCTCGCGTGGCTCACTGGCGCATCGGCCAGGCGCACCGCCACGGGCTCTTCGAGGGTCACGCACAGGGGGAGGTGCTTTTGTCGCAACACGGCGGCGTTCTCGGCCAAGGGCATGGCGTGCTCTTCGTCCAGGAGGTCGCTGAAGAGTACGACAAGCGCCCGCTTCTTCACGCGAGTTCGCACGAACGCCACAAGAGTCCTGAAATTGACGAACGTAGGCTGCGCCTCGGCGTCGAAGCTGGCCTCGAGCAAGCGGGCGTAGTGACCCGACCCGCGCCCTGGGGGGACGAAGGCCGACACGCCCGCGCCGAAGATGACGAGCCCCACGTAGTCGCCCTGACGCAGCGCGAACCACGCGAGCATCAGCGCCGCGTCGAGCGCGTGGTCCAGCTTGGTGACCCCCGCGCGCGTGGCACCGTCGTCCATGCGGCCGGCCATCATGCGGCCCACGTCGAGGCAGAGCAGGATGGTCTGGCTGCGCTCTTGCTGCAGCACGCGCGTCACCGGCCGGCGGCGCTTGGCCGTGGACTTCCAGTCGAGGTCACGAAACGGGTCGCCCGCCACATACTCGCGCAGCTGAGCGAACTCGCCCCCGCCGCCCACTTGGCGCACCTGTCGGGCACCGGCGCTGTGCTGGTCGCGCAGGCGCAGCTGCAGCTCGTCACCGCGTGCCCCGAGCACGTCTGGATACACTCGCACCGTCTCGCGAAGGGGCACGCGCGTGCGCAGCGCGCCGAGGCCCAGCGGCCCCTCGAGCTGTAGGTACACGTCACCCAGCTGGAAGCTGCCGCGCCGAGACGGCGTGATGGTGTAGGCGAGCCGCGCGCGCGCGTGCGGCGCCATGTCGGCAGCCAGCTCCTCGGGGCCCAGCACCAGCGCGGGAGGCGGGGTGTCACGCAGCCGGAGGCGCAGCTTCCCGGGCTGAGTATTGTGGACCAAGAGCTCCGCGCGCGCGGTGCGGCCCACCACCAAGCGGTCCAGCACGTGACGCTCCACGCGTGGCAAGCGCCGTGCGAGGCCGCGCGCCTCGAGGAGCGCCCCGGCCAGCAGGCACGCATCGTACCCGAGCGCGGCCAAGAGCCCGAGGCCGGAGCCACCGTCCAGCAGCGCCAACGGCAGGCCGAGCGCTGCCAAGAACAACAGGCGCCGCCCGGGCAACCATCCCTCGCGCGGCGCGGAGGGAGGCCTTACCAGGCTGTCGGGTGCGGCTGCCGTCTGGAGCGCATCGCTCACCGCGGAACGTCCACGGTCGCGGCGATGCGCTGCAGCACCGCGTGGCCATCGAGCCCGTCGAGCTCCACGTCGGGCGACAGGATCAGGCGGTGGGCGATGACCGACGGAAGCATGCGCACCACGTCGTCGGGCGTGACGAACGCTCGCCCCTCGAGCACCGCAGCCCAACGCGCCGCCACCATGAGGTGCACTCCAGCACGCGGGCCAGCGCCAAGCACCACCATCGAGCTCTCGCGCGTGGCGCGGACGAGGTCTCGCACGTAGCGCCGCACGGGCTCCTCCACGCGGACGTGCGCCCCCAGCGCGCGGGCCTGGTCCAGCATCGCGGGCGTTGCCACCGCCTGCACGCCGCTCTGCGCCACGTCTTCGGAGCCCACCGCCGCCGTTGCCGCCGCGAGGATGCGGTCTTCTTCCGCGGCGCTCGGATACCCCACCTTGATCTTCAGGAGGAAGCGGTCGAGCTGCGCCTCGGGCAGCGGATAGGTGCCCTCCTGCTCCACCGGGTTCTGCGTCGCGAAGACCGTGAAGTGCTGCCCCAGGTCGTGGCGCTGGCCATCGATGGAGACCTGCCGCTCCTGCATGGCCTCGAGCAGCGCGCTCTGCGTCTTGGCGGGCGCGCGGTTGATCTCGTCGGCCAGCAGCAGCTGCGCGAAGATGGGCCCCTTCGTCATGCGGAAAGCACCCGTCTGCAGGTCGAAGATGTGCGTCCCGAGGATGTCACTGGGCATCAGGTCGGGCGTGAACTGGATGCGCCCGAACGCGAGCCCCACGCTGGCTGCCAGCGTGCGCACCATGAGCGTCTTGGCGGTCCCGGGCACGCCCTCGAGCAAGACGTGGCCGCGGGCGAGCAGCGCCACGATCATTCCGTCGATGGCGTCCTCCTGCCCGACCACCACCTTGCGCACCTCCTGAGTGATGGCGTGGCGCAGGCGCACCACCGGCTCGAAGTCGAGCTCTTGATGGGGAGGGGGAGGTGAAGCAGGGCCGCTGAGCGGCGAGGCGAGATCGAGGTCCGTCATGATGGTCGCGATTCAGTGGAGGGAAGCGAAGGCTGGCGCGCGTCGCGTGGTTGGAGGGGTTCGAACGAGCGCGGCGCGTTGGCGCGCTGCACCAAGGCATCCACGCGCGACGCCAGGGCCACCAGCCCCTTCTCGCCGTCGACGCTCGCGGAGAACAGGCCCAAGAGCTCCGAGCAGGCCCCGGCGGCGTCATCGCGGCGCATCTCACGCAGTTGGTCCAGCACCTGCTGGGGCTCGCGCGCACGCACGCGGTGGTGACTGGCGATGCGCTCGAGCGCGCGCACGAGCAGCACGCGGCCAATGCCAGAACGGTCCGCGCTGCGCGAGTAGAGGGCGCTGGTGGCCGCCACGTAGGACACCGTCCCGCCCGGCGGCTCGCGTGGCGGGTCTTCGAGCTCACCGAGGCGCCGCCCGGAGCGCAGCACCCAGAGCGCGAGCAGCACCAGGATCTGCAGCAGCACCACCCCAGCCCCCGCTTGCCGCAGGTAGCGCACCAGCGAGCGCGCGCCGCCCGTGCCGAGGTGGTATTCGTCGAACACCACGGGAGCGTCCGGCCGCGCGTAGGCCGCCAGCAAGCGCGTCAGCAACACACCGCCGCGCTGCTCCAAGACCGCCTGGTTGAGCATCATGCTGGCCGAGGCGAACACCACGATGCTGCCGTCGCCCTCGCTCAGCTGAACGGCGCTCGGGCGCTCGCCGAAGTGGGCCAGGCGTGTGGGGGAGCGCCCCGCGGCCACCTCGACCTGGGCGGGCTGCACCATGTGGACTCCCTCGAGGTTCGCGAGCGGCCCGTCTGCGGTGCGCGCGATGAAGACCGGCTGCTGGTCGTCCCAAGTGGCCCGCCAGGGTTCGAGCTCCTCCTCGGCGGCGCGCCGCGCGGCCTCTTCTTGGGCCTGGTCTTCGAGAGGCAGGGCATCCTCCCCAAGCGGCTCGTCGAGCGGTGGTTCGATGGGCGCGTCATCCCCTTCGGCGGGGGCCGAACCGCCCTGCAGCTCGTCCATCAGCTCTTGGAGCGTCTCGCGCGCGCACTCTCCGGGATAGCGCTCGAGGTGCGCCGGGTAGTCCTCGGGCAGATAGCTCTCCGCACCAAACACCATCAGCGTCCCGCCGCGCCTCACCCATGCGAGCAGCGACTCCCGCTCGTAGCGCGACAAGGGGCGTCGCTGTGACGCCAGACAGCCCCCGAGCGCCATGAGCACGCCGCGCTCGGGCAAGCCTTCGAGGTCCTCGACCCAGCGTTGCGTGGGGTGACCGGCGCGCCGCACCAGCTCGTAGATGGCCCGGGCCCCTTCCGGACCCGCGCTGTACGTGGAGTAGGCCGTGGCGTAGCGACCGCGGTCCGCCACGCGCGCGCACATCACCCCCGATGCGCCGAGGGCGAGGAGCACCACCAACGCGACGAACGAGCGGGCCAGAAACCGCCTCATGGCGCCGCGCCCTCAGGCTCGAAACCTGCCGGTGCCCGGTCTTCCCTCGGCGCCGTGAGGGACGTCGCCAGCAGCCGGCCGCGCTCGTACTCCTCTCGCGTGGTGTGCTCGTCGCCGTACCACTTGCGGTCGAACAGCTGGGTGAACGTGCGGAACGCGGCCGTGCGCGCGCTGGCACCCATCTGACGAAGGTAGTGCCAGTTGGTGCGGGCGGGGTCGAAGTCGATCTCGCCGCGTCGGTCGAGCGCCACCAGCGTGGCCAGATACAGCGAGCGGAACGCTTCTCGGTGCAGGCCGCGGGCCGCCAGCTGCGCGGCCTCGTCCAAGTGCTCCTCGGGGGCACGCTCGCGCGGGTCGAGCGGAACCCCGAGCGCATCGGGCAAAACGGGGCTGGCCTGCTCGTCCTTGCGCCGAGAGAGCAGCAGGAACGCGGCCACGGCCACCAAGAGCGCGCCCGCCAGCGCCACGAACACCCACGCGGGAGGAAGCAGCATGGGTGCGCCCATGTCGGCGCCCGCGGCCTCGTCCTGCTCGCGATCTTCCAGCCAACGCATGAGCGCCTCGAACAGGCGCTTCAGCCACGAGGGCCCGTCCGCCTCGGCGGCGCCGCCGTGGCTCGCGTCGCTGAACTCGCGGAACTCAGCCCCCGACAGAATGGAGGCCACGTTGTCTTCCGTCGCTTGGTCTTCGGGGCCGAGCTCGGGCAGGTCTGCCCCGTAGTAGATGTCGGGCTCGTCCGAGTCGCCCGTGTTGCCCAGCTCGTCGGCCGGAACCTCCGTGGGCAGCTCGGTGTATGGCTCGAGGGGCGCCTGGGCGCGGCCCGGCTGTGCGCTCAGCATGAAGCCCACCAAGAGGATCGCCGCGCGCCCGTGGTCGCTCCGATGGGTCGCGCGAGCAGCAGGCGAGTGGCCCGACGCGAGCGCACCCAGCATGCCACGCAGATCTGCGCCATCACGCCGCGAGCGCGCATGCACCAGCGCGATGACCGCGAGCGCTGCGCGGAGGGGCTCGGCCACCCACAGCGACACGACGCCAACGACCAACATGGCAAAGTCGTTCTCGAAAGACATGAACGACGTGAGCGCAGCGACCTCCACGCCGAGGAGTCCCTGGAGCGCGCCGAGGAGCATGCCTGCCACGGCGAGCAGATTCACGAACAGCATGAGGGTGCCCACGAGCAAGAAGCCCTGCACCAGCAGGGCGCTCCCACGCAGCGAGGAACCGTCCCGGAACGCTGTCATCCAAGCCGCCCCGCCCTGCTGACCCTCGGCGGCAGCGCGCGCCACCCAGCTGGGCGCGAGCAGCGCTACAGGCAGCGCAAGCACGAGGCCCACCACGATCCCGAACGCCCCTCCTCGGGCCAGCAGCGCGGCGGGCAAAAGCGCCAGAGCCAGCAGCACACCACCGACCGCCGCGATCCCCATGGTGCGGAAGGGGCCCGGCTCGGCATCGACCGGATCGTCGAGGTGTTCCATGGCCAGGCGGCACGCTCGGCCGAGAAAGAGAGTGCGCCACCACCACGCGAGCCCGAGGCCCAGCGCGAGCACACCTCGCAAGCTGCGGACTCCTTCCACGCGCTCGAGGTAGAAGACGAACACGGCCAGGAACGCGAGCGGGGCCCCGGCCAGCCAGGCGCGTCCCCGAAAGCCATGGCCACCGCGCCGCGTCAGCGTGAAGGCCCGGTCCAGCCAGTCGAGCGCGCTCACGCGGCCTCCGGAAGCGCGATCTGCAGCAGCCCCCACAGCAACAGCCAGAGCAGTGCCGCCCAGAACAGGGCTCCCACCGCCGCGCGACCGCGAGACGAGCTTGCCACGAGGGTCACGGGCTCGGCCTCGCTGCGGGCCCGCTGCGCCAGGCATCGAACACAGTAGTTGATGCCTTCGACCTTGGTGGTGCACTCCGCACAAACGCGCGAACGGCACGCGACACAGACGCCGAGCGCCTCCCGCTGAGCATGAAACGCGCACGCCGCCGCCTGCATCACGAGCGACGTGTAACACGCCCTCACGCGCCTAGCGAGGCGCTTAAAAAGGCGAAGCCCCCCGCAGTTAAGCGAGGGGCTTCGATAAATCCGGCGGCGTCCTACTCTCCCACAGCGCTTCCGCTGCAGTACCATTGGCTCTGAAAGGCTTGACTACCGAGTTCGGGATGGGATCGGGTATGACCCTTTCGACATCGCCACCGAAACAAATGGAGAGCAACAGCTCTGGAAGGTTGATTAGACGTATCCAGGTTGGGTGGTCCCGGCTTTCGCACTGGGACTCATGTCTCCAACCCTGAACTCGAACATTGAAACGACTCGTACCTTAGAGATAGGTCAAGCCGCACGGCCGATTAGTACAGGTCAGCTCCATGTGTTGCCACACTTCCACACCCTGCCTATTACCTCGTAGTCTACAAGGGGCCTTTAGGGACCCGAAGGTCCGGGATACCTCATCTTGAGGCCGGCTTCCCGCTTAGATGCTTTCAGCGGTTATCCGTTCCGTACATAGCTACCCGGCTATGCCCTTGGCAGGACAACCCGGAACACTAGAGGTACGTTCAACCAGGTCCTCTCGTACTATGGTCAAATCCTCTCAAGTATCCTGCGCCCACGGCAGATAGGGACCGAACTGTCTCACGACGTTCTGAACCCAGCTCGCGTACCGCTTTAATTGGCGAACAGCCAAACCCTTGGGACCTGCTCCAGCCCCAGGATGCGATGAGCCGACATCGAGGTGCCAAACCGCGCCGCCGATATGAACTCTCAGGCGCGATCAGCCTGTTATCCCCGGAGTACCTTTTATCCGTTGAGCGATGACCCTTCCATTCGGAGCCACCGGATCACTAAGACCTGCTTTCGCACCTGCTCGACCTGTCGGTCTCACAGTCAAGCTCCCTTATGCCTTTGCACTCTACGGCTGGTTTCAATCAGGCTGAGGGAACCGTCGCGCGCCTCCGTTACTTTTTGGGAGGCGACCGCCCCAGTCAAACTGCCCACCAGACAGTGTCCCCGCACCGGATAACGGTGCTGGGTTAGAAGCCCAGAACATTCAGGGTGGTATTTCAAGGTTGACTCCACCGAAGCCGGAACCCCGGTTTCAAAGTCTCCCACCTATCCTACGCAGAATGTCCCGAGCTTCACTGCCAAGTTGCAGTAAAGGTTCACGGGGTCTTTCCGTCTTGCCGCGGGTAGAGGGTATCTTCACCCCCAATACAATTTCGCTGGGTCACTGGCCGAGACAGTAGGGATGTCGTTACGCCATTCGTGCAGGTCGGAACTTACCCGACAAGGAATTTCGCTACCTTAGGACCGTTATAGTTACGGCCGCCGTTTACTGGGGCTTCGGTTCGAAGCTTCGCCCGAAGACTAACATCTCCCCTTAACCTTCCAGCACCGGGCAGGCGTCAGACCCTATACGTCCTCTTACGAGTTCGCAGAGTCCTGTGTTTTGGTAAACAGTCGCAACCCTCATTTCTCTGCAACCCCCCTTCCGCTACGGCCGCAGGGCTTTCACGTAATGGGGGCACACCTTCGCCCGAAGTTACGGTGTCCACTTGCCGAGTTCCTTAGCCAGTGTTCTCCCACGCGCCCTGGGATATTCACCTCGCCCACCTGAGTCGGTTTGCGGTACGGTCACCTCATAAGCTCCACGCGCAGCTTTTCTTGGAAGCATGGGATCACTGAGTTACGGAGCCGGAGCTCCTCCTCATCACGTCTCGGCGTTGCCCCCGCGTTTGTCCCTATTGGGTCCTACGGGAACCGCCTACGCGCTTGAACCAGCACAACCAAACGGCTGGCTCAGCCTACCCTTCTCCGTCCCTGCTCAGGTCAACGGATATATAGTGGTGCAGGAATATTAACCTGCTTGCCATCACCTACCCCTTTCGGGCTCAGCTTAGGGACCGACTAACCCATGGGAGGATTATCCTTCCCCAGGAAACCTTGGGCTTACGGCGACAGGACTTCTCATCCTGTTTATCGCTACTCATGCCTGCATTTGCTCTTCTCAGGTCCGACACCACTCCTTACGGTATGGCTTGTATCTACCTGACAATACTCCGCTACCGCTCTACTTGCGTAGAACCCTAAGCTTCGGTACCAGACTTTAGCCCCGTTACATTTTCGGCGCAGGCTCGCTCGACCAGTGAGCTATTACGCTTTCTTTAAAGGGTGGCTGCTTCTAAGCCAACCTCCTGGCTGTCTGAGCGCTCCCACATCCTTCGACACTTAGACTGGATTTGGGGACCTTAGCTGTAGATCTGGGCTCTTTCCCTCTCGACTACGGACCTTATCACCCGCAGTCTGCCTCCCGGATAGTTGTCACCGGCATTCGGAGTTTGATTGGGTTTGGTAGTCTGGTAAGACCCCTAGCCCATTCAGTGCTCTACCTCCGGTGCAATTCGTCCGAGGCTATACCTCAATATATTTCGCGGAGAACCAGCTATTTCCGAGCTTGATTAGCCTTTCACTCCGATCCACAGGTCATCTCCCACATTTTCAACTGTGGTGAGTTCGGCCCTCCACGTGGTTTTACCCACGCTTCAGCCTGCCCATGGATAGATCGCTCGGGTTCGGGTCTACGCCATGCCACTCAATCGCCCTATTTGGACTCGGTTTCCCTTCGGCTACACCTCACGGCTTAACCTTGCGACATAGCGTAACTCGCAGGCCCATGATGCAAAAGGTACGCTGTCGCACTGTACGAATACATAGTGCTTCAACTGCTTGTAGACACACGGTTTCAGGTACTATTTCACTCCCCTTGCCGGGGTGCTTTTCACCTTTCCCTCACGGTACTTGTTCACTATCGGTCGTCGAGGAGTACTTAGCCTTGGAAGATGGTCCTCCCAGATTCACGCCGGGTTCCACGTGCCCTGCGCTACTCGGGTGCCAATGCAGAGATGTATCGTTTTCGTTTACGGGGCTGTCACCCTCTTTGGCCAGCCGTTCCAAGCTGTTCTACTAACCATACATTTGTTAACTCTGTCAGAGCGCTGGTGCACTCCATCATCAGACCCACAACACCCATTCAGCAACGCCACCAGGCTTACACTGAATCGGTTTAGGCTGGTCCCCGTTCGCTCGCCGCTACTAGGGGAGTCTCATTTGATGTCCTTTCCACCAGGTACTTAGATGTTTCAGTTCCCTGGGTTGGCCGCGCAGAGCCTATGTATTCAGCCCTGCGCTAATGCGTATGACCGCATTCGGTTGCCCGATTCGGAGATCTCCGGTTCAACGCTTGTTCGCAGCTACCCGGAGCTTTTCGCAGCTATCCACGTCCTTCTTCGCCTCTCGACGCCTAGGCATCCACCGTGTGCCCTTTCTAGCTTGACCGTATCCCTAAGGCACGTTTCGTATCTTGCGTTCGAGTCCAGGGTTCGAGTCACGAGCCTTTGGCCCATGTCCTTTACCCAGAACTTTCACTTCTCACAGCGAGTACTTTGACTCGCCGTCTAGAAAGGAATTTCTAATCATGAGCTCTCTTCCCACTTGCGTGGGTCGAGTTCTCTCCATCGTATTCTGTTGTCAAAGATCACACGCGAAAGAGCGGACTCTCTCGATTCTGCGCACCTACCCATGAGGTACGTGCGCAGAAGCAAAGGAATCCTGAAATCGAAACTACTGGTGGAGCTGATCGGGTTCGAACCGATGACCCCCGGCATGCAAAGCCGGTGCTCTCCCAACTGAGCTACAACCCCAAGGGGTCTATCTGACTTACTTCTCTCCGCCTCTCTCGAGGGGGTCGAAATAGTGGGGCACGCTAGACTCGAACTAGCGACCTCACCCTTATCAGGGGTGCGCTCTAACCACCTGAGCTAGTGCCCCGGGGAAACCGGTGAGGCGGCTACGCCTCGAGGTGGTTTCAGGATTCTTTCGCGTGTTGTCAACGAGCGACGCGCTCCTGTGACGGAACGCTGTCGGTCGCTGAAAACTGAAACGGAAACTACTCTTTGCGCGGGTTTGACCGAGCTGTGACATCCGAAGATGTCGATGCTCCTTAGAAAGGAGGTGATCCAGCCGCAGGTTCCCCTACGGCTACCTTGTTACGACTTCACCCCAGTTACCAAGCACTCCTTGGGGACCTGCCTCCCTTGCGGGTTAGCGCAGCCACTTCTGGAGCACTCGACTCCCATGGTGTGACGGGCGGTGTGTACAAGGCCCGGGAACGTATTCACCGTTGCCTGCTGATCAACGATTACTAGCGATTCCGCCTTCATGCAGTCGAGTTGCAGACTGCAATCCGTACTGAGGCCGGCTTTTTGCGATTCGCTCCCCCTCGCGGGCTCGCTGCGCTTTGTACCGACCATTGTAGCACGTGTGTAGCCCCGGACATAAGGGCCATGAGGACTTGACGTCATCCCCACCTTCCTCCGGGTTAACCCCGGCAGTCTCATTAGAGTGCTCGGCCGAACCGTTAGCAACTAATGACAAGGGTTGCGCTCGTTGCGGGACTTAACCCAACATCTCACGACACGAGCTGACGACAGCCATGCAGCACCTGGATTAGAGCTCCCCGAAAGGCACATCCGTATTTCTACAGACTTCTCTACTTTTCTAGCCTGGGTAAGGTTCTGCGCGTTGCGTCGAATTAAACCACATGCTCCACCGCTTGTGCGGGCCCCCGTCAATTCCTTTGAGTTTTAGCCTTGCGGCCGTACTCCCCAGGCGGTGTGCTTAACGCGTTAGCTACGGCACCGCAGAAGTCAAATCCCGCGACACCTAGCACACATCGTTTACAGCGTGGACTACCAGGGTATCTAATCCTGTTTGCTCCCCACGCTTTCGCGTCTCAGCGTCAGTAAGTGTCCAGAAAGCCGCCTTCGCCACTGGTATTCCTCCCGATATCTACGAATTTCACCTCTACACCGGGAATTCTACTTTCCTCTCCACTACTCTAGATTCGCAGTTTCGAACGCAGTTCCTGGGTTGAGCCCAGGGATTTCACGTCCGACTTGCGAACCCGCCTACACGCGCTTTACGCCCAGTAAATCCGAGCAACGTTTGCACCCTCTGTATTACCGCGGCTGCTGGCACAGAGTTAGCCGGTGCTTGCTAAAGAGGTACCGTCAAGCCTGGAGCCTATTTGAAACCAGGGTTTTCGTCCCTCTCCACAGAGCTTTACGACCCGAAGGCCTTCATCACTCACGCGGCGTGGCTGGGTCAGGCTTTCGCCCATTGCCCAATATTCCTCACTGCTGCCTCCCGTAGGAGTCTGGCCCGTGTTCCAGTGCCAGTGTGGCTGATCATTCTCTCAAACCAGCTACCCGTCTTCGCCTTGGTAAGCCATTACCTTACCAACTAGCTGATGGGACGCAGGCTCATCCTCCGGTGGTAGCTTTCAAGAAGAGGCCACCTTTTCCCACACGGTCCGGAGACCACGTGGTCTTATGCGGTATTAGCGTCCCTTTCGGAACGTTATCCCCCGCCAAAGGGTAGATTACCTACGTGTTACTCACCCGTGCGCCACTCAATCAGTCCGAAGACCTTTCGCGTTCGACTTGCATGTGTTAGGCCCGCCGCTAACGTTCGCTCTGAGCCAGGATCAAACTCTCCAGTTAAAACTGTTGAGCATCCTGCTTCGGGACACCTCAAAGATGTGTCCCTAGATGCCTGCTTTGCAGACATCCTTCTCGGATACGGTTCTTATTACCTTGTCAGCTTTCGCTGACTTGGGACCCGCGCAAATTTGCGAGTAGTTCCGATTCAGTTTTCAACGACCGACGTACCTGTCACTCACTCTCGAGTGACTCACCTGCTGGGGGGCTGGTGGGGCGCGGTTAGTAGTCCCGGGCCCGTTCCCTGTCAAGTCTTTTTCTTCGAGTCCGTTCCTCTGGAACCGGGCCGTTCGATGTCGGCCGTGAAGACTCGTGCTG
The DNA here is from genome assembly GCA_016706685.1 of Sandaracinaceae bacterium. Taxonomy (NCBI): domain Bacteria; kingdom Pseudomonadati; phylum Myxococcota; order Polyangiales; family Sandaracinaceae; species Sandaracinaceae bacterium. The sequence goes on from JADJJE010000017.1 coordinate 84,166, forward strand.
TGGCTTGTCAGGGCCCCTTGTTGGCTCGCGCCCTCAAGGGAAGCCGTTTCTAGCATCGGCATCTGGGGGCGCAAGGATGATCCTTCACTTCTTTGTCGATGCGTGCCTTTTCCGCGAATTTCCAACGACTTAGGGTGTCGTTTTAGTAGAGGCGGCGGCTGTCGACCTGGATCGTCACGGGCCCGTCCACCTCGCAGCGGACGTTCATGCTGGCCCGGAAGCGTCCGGTGGCCACCACGAGGCCCGCCGCCCGCAGCGCGGCCACGACTTCTTCGTACAATCGCTCCGCCAGCGCGGGCGGCGCAGCGCTCGAGAACGACGGCCGGCGGCCCTGGCGGACGTCTCCGTAGAGCGTGAACTGGGAGACCACCAGGACCGCTCCCTCCACGTCCTCCACCGAGCGGGACATCTTGCCCTCCTCATTCACGAAGACGCGCAGGCCCCGAATCTTCTGGGCCACGTAGTCCACGTCGCTCTGGCCGTCGTCCGCCCCCGCGCCGAGGTACACGAGCAGACCTCGCTCGATGGCCCCCACGGTCTCTCCCTCCACCACCACGTCGGCTCGACTCACCCGTTGGATCACCGCTCTCATGCAGCGGAGTGTGAACGACCAACACGGGATCGGCACTGCGAGCGCAGGCGGTAGGGCGCAGGCTCGCGCTTGCGCTGCGCGTTCGGTCCGGCGTACACCCACCGCATGAGCAAGCCTGTCTATGGCCTCACGGGAGGCATCGCCTGCGGCAAGAGCACCGTCGCGGCGATGTTCCGAGAGCACGGTGTGGGTGTGGTGGACGCAGACTTGGTGGCGCGCGAAGTCGTCCTCCCTGGCACCGACGCGCTGCGGGAGATCGCGATCACTTTTGGTCACGCCGTCCTCGACGAGCACGGGGAGTTGCGCCGGAAGGTCCTCGGGGAGCTGGTCTTTGGGAACCCCAGCGCCCTCGCCCAGCTGAATGCCATCACCCACCCGCGGATCGCCGCGCTCGGGATGCGCCGGCTCATCGAGCTCCAGCAGAGCAGCGCGCCCTACCTGTTGTACGAAGCGGCCATCCTGGTGGAGCAGGGGGCACACAAGAACTTCGCCGGTCTGATCGTGGTGCGAGTGTCGCCCGAGGTGCAGCTGGCCCGCCTGATGGCGCGCGACGGGGCTGGTGAAGCGGACGCGCGCGCGCGCATCGCGAGCCAGATGCCCCTCGAACAGAAGGTCGCGCTGGCCGACTGGGTGATCGACAACGGGGGCAGCGAGGCCGAGACGCGGGCCGCCGTGGATGCACTCCACGAAGAGCTCCTCCGGCGGGGTAGACTCTTGCCATGAGTCCGCCCTGCATCTTGGTCACCGGCTTTCCGACCAGCTTCTTGGCGCTGCGCGTCGTGCGCAAGCTGCTGCGGGACACGCCGGACAGCCGCCTCCGCCTGGTGGTGCAGAGCAAGTCGCTCGAGCGCGCGCGAGAGCTGCTGGCTGACATGGAGGGGGCCACGCCTGGGCGCGTGCACGTCCTCGAAGGCGACGCCGCCAGCATCGACATGGGGCTGTCCGGGGCCGAGTGGGTGGCGCTCTCGGGTGAGGTGAACATCATTCACCACTGCATGGCCGTCACGTACCTGGGAGCCGAGCGTGAGTTCGCCACCGCAGCAAACGTGGGCGGCATCCGCGAGGCCGTGGAGCTGGCCGAAGCCGCGCCGAACTTCGAGCGGTTGGTGCACTGGTCGAGCGCGCTCGTCAGCGGCGCCAAGCGTGGCTACGTGCTGGAGCAGGACCTGGACGCCAGCCGCGGGTTCCGCAACGTGGTGGAGAAGACGCGCTTCCAGGCGGAGCGCATCGCGCGCGAGGCCCTCGACGGAGGCCTGCCGGTCACCATTCTGCGCCCGAGCCTGATCGTGGGCGACTCCCTCACCGGCGAGATCGACCGCCTCGAGGGCCCCTACCTGCTGGTCACGCTGATGCTGCACGCCCCGAGCGACCTGCGCATCCCCATGCCTGGGCCGGGCGACGTGAAGCTGAACCTGGTGCCCATCGACTTCGTGGTGGACGCGGGCCTGCACATCGCCTCCCTGCCCAGCTCAGTGGGCGAGACCTTCCACCTGGTGGACCCGAAGCCGCTGACCACGCGCCGCATCTTCGAGCTCATCGCGGCGCGCACCGGACGCCAGCCCCCCCGTGGGTTCGTCCCTGCGGGCTGGGCCACCACGCTGATGCGCACCCCCGGCCTCGAGCGCTTCGCGAACATCCCGCGCACGTTCCTCGAGCACCTGCTCACGGACGTGGTCTACGACGACCGCCAGGCGCGTCGCGCGCTCGAGGGGGCCGGCATCACCTGCCCGTCGTTCGAGACCTACGTGGATCGCCTGGTCCACTACGTGGAAGACCGCGAAGCCAGCCGCCGCCACGAGCAGGTCGAGGCCTTCGTGGACTCCGACCCCCTCGAATGACGCCACGCGTGGCGAGGCGTCGAAAAATCGTCCGAGCGCGAGCGCGCCCACCGCGGACGGGCGAAGGAATGCTCCCGCATTTCGAGCCCGGCCGCGCGGACGTAAGCCGCGCCCGGGCGATTTGGCGACGCCTCGCCCCCTAGCGGCCCGCGATGGTCATGGCGCTCACCCGGAACGTGGGCGACGCGACGCTGGTGCGGAGGTCGAGGTCGTTGGCCACTCCGTCGATGCGCTTGAGCAGCTCGTCGAGGTTCAGCGAGATCGTGACCTCGCTCACGGCGGGCCCGAGCGCGCCGTCTTCGATCAGGAAGCCGCTCGCGCCGCGGCTGAAGTCACCCGTCACCGCGTTGAAGCCGAAGCCCATCATCTCGGTGACGTAGAGGCCGCGTGGCGTGCGCGCGATGAGCTCCGCGGCCGTCTCTTCGCCCGGCTGCAGAACGAAGTTGGTGGTGCCGATGCCCACGCCCCCCGAGCTGCCGCGCGAGGCGCTGCCCGTGCTGGGCATGCCGAGCTTGCGACCAGCATACGAGTCAAGCAGGTAGGTCTTCAGCTCGCCACGCTCCACCACCACGTTGCGGCGGGAGACGAGGCCCTCGCCGTCGAAGGCGCGCGAGCCCGGCGCTTTGTTGATGAGTGGGTCGTCGATGATGGTGACCAACGGGCTCGAGACGAGCGTGCCCAGCCTGTCCACCAGGTAGCTGCTCTTGCGCCAGATGCTGCCGCCGTTCACGCAGCTGGACAGCAGCCCGAGGATGGCCCTGCCCGCGTCCGGGTCGAACACCACGGGCATCTCGGCACTGCCGATCTTCTTGGCGCCCAGCTTGCGCAGCGTGCGTCGGGCGGCCTCGCGGCCGACCTCCACTTCGTCGTCCAGCTCGGCCAGGAAGCGACGCGCGGCCCAGTGGAAGCCGCGCCGCTTCTTTCCGTCGGTGTCCTCGGTGAGCGGGTTGACCACCAGCGACACGTACGAGCCCTCGCCGTAGCCCCGGAAGCCCCCGCTGGTGACCAGCGCGCTGCCTCCCACGGCGCGGGACACGGTGGCCCCCTCGCTGTTGATGATGCGCGGGTCGAAGTCGAGAGCGGCCTTCTCGGCGCGCAGGGCGAGCTCGAGCGCGCGGCCTGCGGTGAGGCTGCCCATCAGCGGGTCGCACGTGTCGAGCGCCGGCCAGTCGGCCTCGCGGCTGAGCAGGCTGGGCTCGGGCCCGCCCGCGAACGGGTCCGGCTCGCTGAGCTGCGCGAGCTCGAGTGCGTCTTCCACCAAGCGCTTGCGACCCGCCTCGGTGAGGTCGCTGGTGTAGCTGACGGCCACCTGCTGGCCGACCATGACCCGCAACCCGATGGCGCGGGAGCCGGCCTCTTCCACCAGCTCGCGCTCCCCCAAGCGCACCTTCACGGAGAGGTGGGCACCCTCGCGCACGCTGGCTTCGGCCACACTCGCGCCGCCCTCGATGGCGCGGGCCACGATCTCGTCTCCCAGGCGGAGGAGCTGCTCGGCGCGACCTGCTGCTGTGTCGTTCTGGCTCATGGCTTCAGCCTCCCAGGTCCGTGCCGCCGACGGTCATCGCCGAGATCTTCACCGTGGGGCAGCCCACGCCCACCGGCACCGACTGCCCGTCCTTGCCGCACGTCCAGATGCCGTCCGAGACGGCCATGTCGTTGCCCAGCATGGCCACCTTGCGCATGACGTCGGGGCCGTTGCCGATCAGGTTCACGCCCTTGAGCGGCGCCGTGATGCGTCCGTCTTCGATCAAGTAGCCCTCCGTGAGCGAGAAGACGAAGTCGCCGTTGGTGATGTCCACCTGGCCGCCGCCGAACTTGCGGGCGTAGACGCCCCGCTTGACGCTCTGGATGATCTCGTCGGGGTCGCTCTCACCGTTGAGCAGCAGCGTGTTGGTCATGCGCGGCATGGGCGCGCTGCGGAAGCTCTCGCGGCGCCCGTTGCCGGTTGGGGTGACCCCGAAGAACTTGGCCGAGTGCTGGTCCTGCATGTAGCCCACCAGGCGCCCGCGCTCGATGAGCGTGCTGCTGGTGGGGGTGTAGCCCTCGTCGTCCACGTTGATGGTGCCGCGCCCCGACATGAGCGAGCCGTCGTCCACTACGGTGCAGAGCTCGCTGGCCACCTGCTGGCCGATGGCGTCCGCGTAGTTGCTGGTCTTCTTGCGGTTGAAGTCCGCCTCGAGGCCATGCCCGACCGCCTCGTGCAGCAGGATGCCGCTGTCGCCGGGGGCCAGCACCACCTCCATCTCGCCGGCGGGCGCTTCGCGAGCGTCCAGCATGGCGAGGGCCTGACGCACCGCCTCGGCGGCATGCGCCTCGGGCGTGTGAGTCTCCAGGTACTCCATGCCGGTGCGACCACCGCCGCCGGAGGAGCCGGTCTGACGCTTGCCGCCGGCCTCGGCGATGACGTTGACCCCGAAGCGCACCAGCGGCTGGCTGTCCCAGGCGAAGTGGCCGGCGCTGGTGGCCACCAGGATCTCGCGCAGCTCTTCGTTGAGGCTGGCGGTCACCTTCACGATGCGCTCGTCGAGCGCCCGCGCCGCGCGATCGGCACGCTCGAGGAGGGCCCGCTTGGCCACACCTTCCACGTCGAGCGAGTGCTGCACCACCGGGTAGCGCACCGGCAGGGTCTGCGACGTGAGCGCCACGGGCGCGACGCTCTTTCCCCCGCGTGCGATCTGCGACGCCGTGCGGGCCGCGTGCGTGAGGGCGTCCCAGTCGAGGCTCTCCACATAGGCGTAGCCCGTCGCGTCACCCTGCATGACCCGGACGCCGAGCCCCATGGTGACGTAGCGCCCGGCGGACTTGAGCAGCCCCTCGTCGTAGCCGTAGCTGCCGTTGACGGCGTACTCGAAGAAGAGGTCCGCGTAGTCCCCGCCCTGCTCGAGGGCCACCGCGAGGAGGCGCTCGGCGAGCGCGCGGTCGATGGGAGCGCTGCCCCCGGGAGCGAACGGTGCCTGGTATCGGGATGTCATGAAGTTGGCACCATACCAGGCCGCACTCGCTGACGCAGCGCGCAATCACTCTTCCGCTGCCCGGGGCGTTCGGGTAGAGTCGGCCCATGCAGGACTATCAGGAAGCCATGGTGAAGTCTCTCATCGCCGTCGCCTGGGCTGACGGTAAGGTGGAGGACGAAGAGACCGAGGTCATCGACGCGCTCATCTCGGCGTTCGAGCTCGAGGGCGCCGACGCCGACGCGATCCGTGAGTTCGCGAAGACGCCGCGCACGCTCGACGAGATCCCGCTCACCGAGCTGAGCCTGCACGACCGCCGCATGCTGTTGCAGCACGCGGTGATCGTCACGTTCATCGACGGGGACCAGAGCGCCGAGGAGCTGGCCCTGCTGGACGACCTCCAGAACCGCCTGCACCTCGAAGAGGCGGAAGCCAAAGAGCTGCGCGAGATGGCCACCTCGCGCGCGCAGCGCTTGCTCCAGCTGATGTAGCGCACGCGAGCGCGGTGGGGGTCACCGCGCTCCGGCCTCAGAAGTCGGTCTCGAAGGGGGAGGGTCCAGGCCGGCCGGGGCGACCGAACTGGCCCGGGGGCCCACCCCACTGGTTGCGGCGTGGTGAGCGGCACTGCAGCGCCCCCGTCCAGCGGTGCTTGATGATGAAGCGCACGCCGAACTGGTTGCGCGACGCGTTGCGGGCGCGCGGCAGGGCACGCGCAGTCGCCGCGTTCTCGAACCCGCCCGCGATGGGGCGACCGCGCTGGAACACCAGGTCGTCAGGGAGTCCGCTCGGCCCATAGCGGTAGTGCAGGCGCGTGAGCGTGAACTGAGCGTAGCGGGCCTGGCCCGGCTCCGAGGTCCAGGGCATGTGGCCCGGCAGCTCGGTGGCACCCAGCGCGTCGAGCGCGGTGGTGGGCACCCCCGCGCGTGCGCAGCCGAGGCAGCTGGCGTCCGACCCTCGCGGGGTGATGGGCCCCGCGTACTCCGTGAAGACCGAGCGCGGGGTGGCGCGCGAGAGCCGCGCGAAGAGCCGCTCGTACATGGCCTCGAAGTCGGCGGCCGAGGCTTCGCCGTAGCGCTGGTTGGTGGGCACGAAGCGGTTGCGGTAGTTGGCGGTGGTGTAGCGACCCTCCGGCGACAGGATGTGGATGGCGAGGTCCTGCTCCCCCTGGCTGTTGGCCAGGCCCAAGCGCACCGGCAGCGCAAAGCGCTCGCTGTCGTAGTGGAAACGCAGCGGCGAGAGCATGACGCGCCCCTGCTGGAGCGACGCAGCATGGGCTGGCGAGAGCGCAGCCAGGCGGCCGACGTTGATCTTCGCCACGAAGAACTTCATGCCCTCTTCGAGGTAGGGGCGGAACGCAGCGGCCGCCCCCTCGGGCACGGCGTAGCGCTGTTCGCGCAGCCACGTCTCGAGGCCCAGCGAGTCGCTCGCGCTGAGCACCACGATGTCGTACTCGCCGGCCTGGAACTGGCTCTCGACGCGCACGGTGGGAGGCTCCTCGACCTGGGCCGCGCTCATCCCGACCCCCTCGGCGCTGGCCGCCGACGTGGCCATGGCCCCGAGGCCGCGGCCGCCACCGCGCCCCGACATGGGGCATGGGTTCTGCTCCCACAGCTCCACCACGCGAGGTTGAGCCGCCGCCTGTACGGTGGCGAACACGGAGGGGTGCAGCGTGTGAACATCCCCCTCCTGCAGCACCACGGGCACCGGCACGATCAGCGCGAAGTCCTCGGCGGGCCCCAGGTAGTCGTTCTGGAACGCGAGCACCGTGCGGGTGCCCTCGCGGAGCATGACCACCACCGTCTCACGGTTGGGCAGCGCGCCGCGCTCCACCGGCGGGCCCGAGCGCGGCAGCGGCCTCACCATCATGCCGCACATGGCGGCCACGCGCGCCGGTGAGAGCCAGGCTACGGTGAAGGCAGCGAGTCCCAACGCGGCCAGCGCAGCCACGAGCAGGCCTCGCGTCACGGGAGAGCGCGGGGGACCAAGGCGACGCGGAGTCGGGTGCATGACCCGTAGGATACCCTAGACCGCCCGGCCCTTGGGCCTCCCGCGTGCACGCCTCAGGGAGCGGCCATGACGAAGGCGAAGAGCGCCGTGAGCACGGCCGGATCGGTGGGCAGCGTGTGCGTGCCCGGATAGGTGTCGAGCCGCGTCGGAACCCGCGCGGCCACCATGGCCTGGTGCGTGCGGGCGATGCCGGTGCGGCGCGTGTCGCTGTCCTCCGAGCCGATGGCGAAGGCCACGCGAACCCCGCGCGTGCGCATCACGTTCAGCGCGTTGCCGCGTGTCCGCGCGCTGGACCGCGCGCCGAGCACGACCGCCCCGCGGTACAGCTCGGGCCGACGGGCGAGCAGCGCCCAGCTGGTGTCGCCGCCCAACGAGAACCCGCAGAGATAGATGCGCGTGGCGTCGACGGGGAGGCGTTCGCGCAGCGCCGCGAGATCGGTGTCCAGGCGCTCCTCCATCCAGTCCACATAGGAGCCGAAGCGCGGTAGGTAGTGTGCGGTGGTGGGCTGGCCCGGAGGTAGGACGGCGATGTAGCGCGCGAAGGGCACCGCGCGACCCAGCCACTCGAGCTGCCCGGCGGAGGTGCCGTTGGTGGCGGCCAGGAAGACCACCACCGGGAGGGCCTCGCCGGGGGCGGGGTTGCCGCCCATGACCCGCACCTCCGAGGGCTGGTCGAAGAAGGCCGGCCGGACCTGAGCGGCGGCCATCGTGGGGAGTCCGCACAGCAGCAGCGAGAGGAGCCCGCCCCACCCGCCGAGGGTGCTGAACCGCTTGCCACGCGAGCCGTGATCCATGCCTGAGCGTAGCCAGATTCCGCTGTGGCTGACACGGCGAAAATTTCTCTGGCGAGTCGTCAAAAAACTGCTGGACACCCTGAAACCGGATTGCTACCTAAGGGGTGCACGTAGGCCTTTGACCGGTTGGCGTGCGCAGGCCCGGGCATACTGCAGTCCCTCCCCTCCTTGCACCCCCGGGCCTGACCTATTTCCACCCCCTGAGCTTCGGCTCAGGGGGTTTTTCGTTTTGCTCAGTTCCGACCAAGGGATGCCATTCCGCGAGCGTGCTGCTAGTCTCGCCCGCTACTTCCGCTGCGCCGCAGTATGCGCCGCAGCAGGCCAGCACCGCGCACGCGGAGCCCCCACCAGGAGATCACATGTTGCGTACCGCGATTCTAGGAGTCGGCCATCACGTTCCCAGCAAGGTCGTCACCAACGACGACCTCGCGAAGATGTTCGAGACCAGCGACGAGTGGATCCAACAGCGCACGGGGATCAAGGAGCGTCGCTACATCGACCACGTCCCGTGCGGCCCCAGCGATCTGGCCGTGCCCGCCGTGAAGATGGCGTGCGAGCGCGCCAAGATCGACGTCTCCGAGATCGACGCGATCATCTTCGCCACGCTCTCGCCCGACTACACCTTCCCGGGCAGCGGCGTGCTGCTGGGCGACAAGCTGGGGCTGCCGGGCGTCCCCGCGCTCGACATTCGCAACCAGTGCAGCGGCTTCCTCTATGGCCTCCAGGTGGCCGACGCCTGGATCCGCTGCGGCATGTACAAGCGCGTGTGCCTGGTGGGCGGCGAGGTGCACTCCACCGGCCTCGACTTCACCAACGAAGGCCGTGACGTGGCCGTGCTCTTCGGCGACGGCGCCGCCGCCACCATCCTCGGGCCCACGGAGGACGCGTCCCGCTGCGTGATCGACGTGCAGGTCCACTCGGACGGCAGCGGCGCGAAGCTGCTCTGGATCGAGTCCCCCGCCAGCTGCGAGATGCCGCGCATCACGCACGAGATGATCGACAACCGGAGCGTGTGGCCGTCCATGAACGGGCCCAAGGTGTTCCGCTGGGCCACCAGCAAAATGCCCGAGGTCGCCGAGCAGGTGCTGGCGCGCAACAACGTGACCGTGGACGACATCGCGCTGCTGGTGCCGCACCAGGCCAACCGGCGCATCAACGAGTTCGTGGCGCAGAAGCTCAACATCCCGCCCGAGAAGGTCATCCACAACATCGAGAAGTACGGCAACACCACCGCCGCCTCGATCCCTCTGGCCCTCAGCGAGGCCATCGGCGAGGGTCGCGTGAAGGAAGGCGACTTGGTGCTCTTCGCGGCGTTCGGAGCGGGCTTCACCTGGGGCGCGGGGCTCGTCCGCCTCTGAGCGGCGCGGGCGCTGCCTCGAACCCGTGTCCGAGATTCACCGAGACCGCGTCGCGGTCGTCATCAATGGCAACGCCAAGGACGTGACGCGCGAGCTGGTCGACGTCCTCGACCAGATCATCGCCAGCGGTGACCTCTTCGTCACCCGCTCGCTCGAAGAGGGGCGCGAGATCGCCCTCGAGATCGTGTCGCGCGGCTATCAGACGGTGCTGACGGGCGGCGGCGACGGCACTTTCTCACAGATGGTCACCGCCGTGGTGCACGGCTGCCACGACCAGGGGCGGCCGCTCCCGCGCTTCGGCCTGCTGCGGCTGGGGACGGGGAACGCGCTGGCCTGGGTGCTGGGGGCGCAGAAGCACCACCGCGGCGTCGTGGCCGACCTCGCTCGCCTCCGCCGTGAGGGAGGTCACCGCAACCTGCGCCTGCTGGAGGTGGAGGGCACGCTCGCGCCGTTCGCTGGGGTGGGCGTGGACGCGCTGGCGCTGCGCCACTTCAACGAGGTGCGCGACGTCATCGCCAAGATCCCGGTCCTGGGACGCTATGGGCGGGGGCGTTTCAGCTACTTCGTGGCCATCGCGGGTCGCACCCTGCCCGAGGTGCTGGTGCGCTCGCACGCCCACATGCGCGTCATCAACGAGGGGGAGGACGCCTACCGCGTGGGGGCCAACGGGCAGCCCGAGGGCCCGCCCATCCGGCGCGGCGAGACGGTCTTCGAGGGCCTGGCGCGCGCGGTCACGTTTTCCTCCATTCCCTACTGGGGCTTCGGGTCGCGCATCTTCCCGTTCGCGGACGACCGGGAAGACCGCTTCAACCTGCGGATCGTGAACCTCGAGTCCATGGATGTGGCGCTGCACATCCGCAGCATCTGGAACGGGACCTTCCGCACACCGCGGCTGGTGGACTTCCTGGTGGACGCCGTGCGCATCGAGAGCGATGAGATCCTGCCGGTGCAAATCGGGGGGGACGCGGCCGGGACGTCGCGCTGCATCCACGCCAGGCTGTACCCCGAGCCCATCGCCGTGGTGGACTTCTACGCGCCTCCTCCCATCTGAGCGGATGCGTTGACCGCGAGGGCCATGCTTCGGTAGCATCCCGACCCGAACCTGTGTGAACCTAAGGGGTTGCATGCCTGCCCAGTCCTCTCTCGTGCGTGCGCCAGGGCTCATCGCGCTCGCGCTGATCGCCTTCGCCCTCGCCGCCCCCCGTGTCGCGGCCGTGCCCGTGCACGGCATCGTCAGCCTTCCCCGTCCGCCCGCCGCCGCCCCCGCCCCGGCGGCCGAGCGCACACGCCGTGATCACTACTGGAACGTCTGGGCAGAGCTGCTGGACCCCGCCAGCCCGCGCGTGCCCACCGAGCGTGAGGTGAGTGTGGTGCTGACCGGCGAGGCCAACCCCCGTTCGCGGGGCTGCTCGTACCGTATCGAGGGAGGTGACCTCTTCCCACGCACCTTGGTGGCGCAGGCCAACACGCGCATCTCGCTCGAGAACCGGGACGGCACGGCGCACCGCGTGTACTCGGACACCCTGCCGGGCCTCACTCCGCTCCGCACCGCGCCAGGGCGCGCGCGTGAGGTGGCCGTCCCCGACGCCGGGCGCTGGGAGCTGCGCGACCGGGAGTACCCCCAGCTGGTTGGGCACCTGGTGTCCATCCCCGACCTCGCCGCCTGCGCCACCGTCACGCCGCGTGGTGAGTGGCGCTTCAGTGATGTCGCTCCGGGCACCTACACGCTCAAAGTCTATCGCGCGGGCCAAGAGGCACACGCCGCACCCTTGACCGTCGCCGCCAACGCGCGCGACGTGGTCGTCGAACCCATCCTCCTCACGGGTAACTGAAGAACATGCTCTCTCGCCTCTGGTACATCGTCCTGGCCGCGTTGGTCGCCGCCGCGCTCATGGCGACCATGCTCGCGCAGAACGCCTACAACCGCACCTTCGCGGCCCGCCTCAGCGACGACCTGGTGCGCGATCGCACCGAGCTCGAGCTCTGGCTGCGCCTCGAGGCGCGCACGCGTCTCGACGCCATCGCGCCGCTCGGAGCCAACGGCGACGTGCGCGTGGCCTTGGCGACGGCGACCGACCGGCGCGACCGCACGGTGGTGGACGCGGCGCTGCGCACCGGGCTCGAGCGCCAGCTCACGCGCCTGAACGACGCGCTCCAAGAGGGCAAGGCGGACATCTTGTTCGCGGTGGACCTGCAGGGACAGATCATCGGCCAGGTGGGTGGGACGGCGCCGCCGCCCGGCGCGAGCCTCGAGCAGTTCCCGGTCGTGGTGCGCGCGCTGCAGGGCTACGCCACCGATGACGTCTGGACGTACAACGAGCAGCTCTACCGCGTGGCCGCGCACCCCGTGGCCCACAACGGGCGCTACGTGGGCGCCGTGGTCCACACCGCGGAGATGAACCAGACCTTCGCCGAGCGCCTGGCCGGGCGCATCCCCGGGGCGAGCGTGGGCTTCTTCGCGGAGGAGCGTGTGGTGGCTTCGTCGACGCCGTCCGGTGTCGCCAACGCCCCGGGCACACCCGAGTTCACCGCCAGCCTTGCCGCCGCACGCGCCGACGAACAATACGTGGCGGGCAACGGCAGCGCGCCGCTGCCCCTCGGCACCACCGCGGTCGCCATCTACGCCCCGGTCACCGGCACGGCCACGCACGTGGGCGCCGGATACGTGGTGGGCCGGCCCAACCACGCGGTGCAGTCGCCGATGGCCATCTTCGACAACGCCACCCCCGAAGACCGCGATCAGGTGCCGCTGCCGCTCATCATCGTGGTGGCGCTGGTGATGGGACTCCTCGGCATCGGCTTCAGCTTCCTGGAGCACGACCGTCCGCTCAAGAAGCTGCGCGAAGGTGTCCGCGTGCTGGCGCGCCGCGAGGTGGACCGCCTGGACATCGCGGCGTATGCCGGTGGCTTGCGGCAGGTGGCCGACGACATCAACACCGCGCTCGACAAGGTGGCCTCGGAGGGCCGTGCGGCGGCGCCGCGCGTGTCGGCCAACTTGGACGAGATCCTGGGCGCCGCGCCCGCCGAGCGAGACTCCGTGCCGTACTTCGGCTTCGCGACCGACGGAAAGGCCAGCATAGACGCCATCCCCGCAGCGCCCCCGGCCATGGCTCCTGCGCCTGCGAAGGCCCAGGCTCCCGCGCCGTTGCCTCCGGCTCCGGTGGCCGCCGCTGCGCCGCCGCCCCCACGCCCCGCCCCGCCCACTCCCGCTCAAGCGGCGCCGCCGCCCGCGCCTCCGAAAGCTGCGGCACCGCCGCCACCCGCGCCCGTGGCAGCAGCCCCCGCCGCCCCGCCCGCCCCTGCGGCGGCACCGCCCGCGCCGCCGGTGCAGGCCGCAGCGCCGCCCCCTCCCGCCCCCCCGGCTCCGGTTCGCCCGCGCCCACCGGTCGACGACGACGACGGCGACGACGAGGACGCCACGATGGTCGCGTCCATCCCCCAGGAGCTGCTGGCGCAGAGCTCGAGCGAGAGCGCTGCCAACGAAGAAGAGCGCCACTTCCGCGAGGTCTACGACCGCTTCGTCGCGCTGAAGCAGGAGTGCGGCGAGAGCATCGCGGGCCTCACCTTCGAGAAGTTCGAGGTCACGCTGCAGAAGAACCGCGACGCGATCCTGGGCCGCCACGAGGCCGCCCGCGTGCGCTTCACGGTCTACACCAAGGGCGGCAAGGCCGCGCTGAAAGCCACGCCACTCAAGGAGTAGCTCACGAGCGGCCGGTGCGCGTGGCACGGAGGATTTCGGGCTCCGCCAGCTGCCCCAGCGCGGCGACCAAGTCGGTGACCGTACGGCGCAGCTCACTCATGGCGGGCTCCTTGGGGCGGCTGTCACGCTCGTCCATGTAGAGCGCACGGCTGAGCTCCAGCTGCACGGCGTGGACGCCAGCCGCAGGCCTCCCATAGTGCGCCGTGCTGTGCCCGCCGCGGTAGGGTGTGTCGTGCGCCACGCTCAGGCCGAGGGCGCGGAAATGGCGGTCCACGGCGTCAATCACGCTGGGGGCCGCCGAGGTGCGCCCGAGGGTGCCGGGCACCACGTCGGCGCGCGTGAGGATGGGCCCACCGCGCACGTCGCGCCCTACCGAAGGCATGGAGTGCCCGGCCACCAGGATGGCGTAGCCGTGGCGTGCCACGGTCTCGTCGATCAGCGCTCGCAGCTGCGCGTGGTAGGGCTCGTAGAACAGGGCGAGACGCCGTGCATAGCGCTCGGTGCTGAGGGGGCGACGAAGCACTGGCGCACCGTCCGTCGCCATGCGCCAGATGACCCCGCGACCTCCCGTGGGGTGAGCGCTCGGTGCGTGGAGCACGGAGAGCGGATCCACGTCGTTCGCGCTGCGGTTGAGGTCCACCACGTAGCGCGAGACCTTGGCGCACAGCAGCGTCGCGCCGACCGACGGTGCCTGCTCGAACAGCGCATCCACCCAAAGGTCGGCGTCACGCATGAGCGCATCTTTCGGGGCGAACAGCTCGTCGGCGACCTGCTCGGGGACCGCGAGGCCCGCGTGCGGAACCTCCACGATCACCGGGCCCGGAACGCCCGCCGGCCTCACCAACTCGAAGAACGACATCGAAGCGAGGTGTATCGCGGAACGCTGCGAGCGGAAAGGCTGCCGAGGAACCGCGAGAGACTGGGAATAGAGGGGACGGCCATACGTAAACTAGGCACCAAAGCGCTTCGTGCGCGCGGTGCACGGTAGTCAGGCGCCGCGCGGTCCGGTATGTTGCGGTCACGCGCACTCCCATCATCGTGCGCGAGAGGAGTTTCGAATGGTCTTCGGAAGGGTTATGAACTTCGTCAAGGACGGCATCCAAGAGATGCTGATCCAGCGTCCGGACGACAAGAAGAACCTGATCGTCTACAAGCATCCGGAGAACACGATCCCGACAGGGGCGCAGCTCACCGTGGATGCCGACGAGGCCGCGGTGTTCTTTCGTGACGGCGGGCTGGTCGGTGCGCTCCGCACGGCCGGTGTTGGCCAGCGCCACACCCTCACGTCGCAAAACATCCCCATCCTCGGCCGCCTGGTGGACAGCGTCACGGGCGGCAACATCTTCCTGACCGACCTGTACTTCGTCACCATGCGCCCCATCTACGGGCAGCGCTTCGGTGGCGCGCTCGGCTACATCGAAGACCCCATGCTGGGCGAGATGGTGTCGCCCCGCATCTTCGGTGAGTACGCCTTCCGCATCTTCGACCCCGAGCGCTTCATCGTGAACTACGTCGGGTTGCAGAACCCGGGCAGCAACGAGGACGTCTCACGCTGGCTCACCGGCAAATTCATGAACTCGGTCACCACCGTCATCGGTGAGGTGATGGAGTCGGAGCAGAAGAGCATCCTGCAGCTCATGCGGCTGCAGCAGCAGCTGGCGCAGACGTTCCTGCAGCGCTGCCCGGACCTCAACGAGATCGGTGTGCAGATCACCGACGTGGGCGAGTTCCGCGTCAACCTGGACGAGGCCGAGGAGGCCCAGCTCAAGGCCGCGCAGGCCGAGATCGGTACGGCCAAGCGCCAGGCACGGGCCGCACAGATCGGCATCGGGACCGCGCAGGCGCAGGCCGCGCAGAAGCAGTTCGAGCTGGATCAGAAGTTCCAACAGGACGCGCGCTACGTGCAGGGCCTCGCGGGCGGCAACTTCGGCGCATACGCTGCCGGTGCAGCCATGATGGGTGCTGGCGAGGGCATGGCCAAGGGAGGCGGCGGCGAAGGCGGTGGTGGCGGCATGATGGCCGGCGCGGGCCTCGGCGCGGGCTTCGGCATGGCGAACATGATGATGGGCGCCATGCAGCAGCCAGGGCAGGGGCAGCAGCCTCAGCAACCGGCAGCGCCCGCAGCCGCGCCCTCGGCGGGCGGCACCGTTCAGTGTCCCGGCTGCAAGGCAAACGTCGCCCCGGGCAAGTTCTGCGCGGAGTGCGGCACCAACCTGAGCCCGGCGCCGCGCTTCTGTCCGTCCTGTGGCACGCCTGGCGCCCCCGGGTCGAAGTTCTGCATGAACTGCGGCACGGGCTACCCGGCTTGAGCCGAGCTGGCCTGCGGGCGAAGCAAGCGCGACGGGCGGAGCCACGGCTCGGCAGCCCGTCGCGACTGCGGCTTCTCGCCCCCACGCGGGCCGAGCGATGGTAAACTAGGCGCATGCGCTTCTGTCCCGCATGCGCTTCGCGCTTCTCCCAAGACGTGAGGTTCTGCCCCACGGATGGGCAGCCCACGCAGCAGCTCCCGGACGAGAAGCAGGAGAACGTGGACCCGCTGCTGGGCTCGGTGGTGGATGGCCGCTATCGAGTAGACCGCGTGCTGGGTGAAGGCGGCATGGGCGTGGTGTACGCCGCCATGCACGTCACGCTCGGCAAGCGCGTGGCGCTCAAGGTGCTGCGCGGCGAGATGGCCCGCGACGACGAGGTGGTGAAGCGCTTCGTGCAGGAGGCGCAGGCGTCTTCCTCCATCGGCCACGCCAACATCATCGACATCACGGACTTCGGGCGCCTGCCGGACGGCACCTCGTACTTCGTCATGGAGTACCTCGAGGGCCAGTCGCTCACGCAGCTCATCGAGCAAGGCGGCTCCATGGGAGGAGACGAGGCGCTGGGCATCATCGAGCAGGTGGCGTCGGCGCTCAGCGCTGCCCACGGGCGCGGCATCATCCACCGCGACCTCAAGCCAGACAACATCTTCCTGGTGAAGCGAGGCCACCAGAACCACTTCGTGAAGGTGCTGGACTTCGGCATCGCGAAGGTGGGCGGCGCGAACAGCAAGCTCACCAAGACCGGCATGGTCTTCGGCACGCCCTACTACATGTCGCCCGAGCAGGCGGCGGGTCAGACCATCGACGCGCGCACCGACATCTACGCGCTGGGCATCATCATGTACGAGATGTTCACCGGACAGGTGCCGTTCGATGGCGACACCTTCATGGGCATCTTGAGCAAGCACATGTTCGAGGCGCCCGTGCCGCCACGTGAGCGCGTGGCGGCCGCCCAGCTGCCGGCCGAGCCCATCATCCTGCGCTGTCTCGCCAAGCGCCCCGAGGATCGCTACCCCAGCATGGACGCGCTGATCGGGGATCTGCGCTCGGTGGACTCGATAGCGCCCGTGGCCATCGGCAAGTCAGCGAGTCAGGCGCCGCCACGCAACGTCGCGGGCAAGATCCACACGCCGGCTGGGCGCATTCGGCAAGCCGCCGCCACGGGTGCCACGGGCTCGGGCGCAGGCACGGGCCGCTGGGTGGTGCTGGGCATAGTCATGGTGCTACTGCTGCTGGGCGGTGTGGCGGGCGCCGCCATGGCGCTGATGCAGCCGCGTGACGAGGCGGCAGGGGCCATGGCAGAGGTCCCGCGCGTGACCAGCGTGGCCGCGCCCGACTCTGCGCCCCACGCACCGCTCCCCGCCGCGGCAGCCACCGCCGTGCCAACCCCCGTTGCGGCTGCAGCGCCCGGCGCAGACGAGGTGGTCCTCGAAGCCCCGCGCTCCATGATCTTGATCCTGACGGATCCAACCGGGGCCATGGTGGAGCACGATGGCGCGCTGATCGGCAACACCCCGCTCGAGTTTCCGCGACCCGACAGCAGCGCGTCTACCGAGCTGGCCATCTCGCTGTCGGGCTACGAGGACGCACGCGTGTCGGTGTCCACGCACTCACCCGACCGCATCGAGGTCAGCCTCAGCGGCGACGCTTCCCGAGGTCGTCGCGGGAGCGCGAGCAACACACGCCCGACCGCCACCCCCTCTGCGGCAACCCCTGCCCCGGTCACCCCCGCCCCCGTCCCCGTCCCCGCCGCAGTTCGCGCGCCGGACGTCGTTGATCCGTGGGACCGCTGAGTCGCCCTATGCCATCGACACACCCCCTGCTTCGTCTCGTCTTCGCGCTGGTGCTCAGCTCCGTGCCCGCGTGCGGTGGCGGTAGCACCGCCGGACCCACCACCGGGCGGGCCACGCGCTACGTCAGCGTGGAGGGTCCGGGGGCTACGCACTACTCCACGGATGTGGCCGCCGAGACCCCGGCGGACGACGACGCAGGGCGCATTGGGCAAGCGGCCATCGAGCTGGGTGCGGGCGCCGGGCACACCCTGACGCTGGATGCCCGGCTCTCGCGGCTGGCGTCCATGGTGGGCGGTGAGATCGTCACCCAGGGCAACGCGCCCACGCCCGATGTGGTGCAGTTCTTCGCGCGGCACCTCGGGCTGGTGGAGCCTGTGCCTGCCGTGGCCTATGTGACCTACGCGGACAGCGAGACGGTGATGGCGAGCCTCGCTGTGCAGGTGACGGACCTCTTGAGCCGCGACACCTTCACCCACGTGGGCGTCGCCACCCTGCCGCACCCCGAGGGGCACTTGGCGGTGCTGGTCATGACGCACCGTGGCCTCGAGCTCACCGCCGTGGAGCGCACGCGCGCGACGGGCGCGCTCTTGCTTTCGGGCACGTTGCTGGGGGAGCTGCAGAACCCCGAGGTGGTGCTGCTGCACCCCGATGGCCACACGCAGCGGGCGCCAGCGGGCGCGGGTCCACGCTTCCAGGTGCGGCTGCTGCTGCCGAGCGCTGGCGTGTATGCGGTGGAGGTGCTGGCGCGTGGCAGCGCGGGCATCACGGTGCTGGCCAACTTCCCGGTCTACGTGGACGAAGCCGTCCCCACGCGCCTCGCCATCAGCGCGGCCGACTCGCCGGGCATCGCCTCCGCGCAAGACGTGCAACAGGCCCTGGTCGAGCGTATCGCAGAAGAACGTGTTCGGGCTGGCGCGCCGCCCCTCGAGCTCCACGACGGGCTCGCCGCCGTGGCCGAGGCGCACTGCCGCGACATGGTCACGGGCGGCTTCGTGGGCCACGACTCCCCCTCCACCGGCACGCCGGCCATGCGCATCACCGCGGCGGGGCTCGCCAGCGGCCTCATGCTCGAGAACGTGGGGCGTGGCTACAGCGCGAGCGAGCTGCACAGCGGCTTGATGGACAGCCCGGGCCACCGCGCGAACATCGTGGACGCGCGCGTCACGCACCTGGGCATCGCCGTGGTGGCGGTCCAGGACGGCGACCGCACGGCGTTCCTCGTCACGCAGATCTTCACCCAGATGACCGCCCGCGTGGACACGGCGGCCGCTCCCGCGCAGCTGGTGCAGGCCATCAACGAGGGGCGTCGCGCCCGCCGCGCCGGGCCCGTGGAGTCCGACGAGCTGCTGGCCCAGGCGGCCCAAGAGGCTGCCGAGGCGTACTTCGCCGACCCCACGCTGACCGAGCAAGACGTGACGGACCGCGCCAGCGCCGCGCTGCGCCGCTTCGCCATCGCCTACCGGCGCGTGGGCGCGCTCATGACCATCGTCACGCGCATCGAAGACGCGGGGCGCCTCGAGCCCACCTTCGACCCCGACGTCACCACGCTGGGCATCGGCGTGGCGCAGGGCAACCGGCCCGACCAGCCCCCCAACGCCATTGCCGTGGTCATCGTGCTGGGCTGGCCACGCTGACCGGTGCGTGCGGGGTTGCCCTTCAGCCGCGGCGCTTGGGGGTCCACGCCCAGATCATCTCGCACTCGATGGGCTGACGTTCGCTCTCGTCGGTGACCGTCACGGCCACGGTGACTTCTCCCTTCGGCTGCGTGCGGATGGACGCGAGCTGCTCGGGCGTGAGCGTGGCGACGGCGCGCAGGCCTCCCTTGGCGCGCTTCGGGTAGTCGATCCGCATGCTCTTGATGACGGGTACCGCGTCGTCCGGCACGTTCATGCCCACCAGGTACCCGGTGGCGGACTCGGCCACGAGCGCCATCGCCACCGCGTGCAAGCCGCCGATGTGGTTGCGCACGTGCTTCGCGTTCGGGATCGAGACCACGCACCGATCGGCGCTCAGCGACTCGACGCGCACGCCGCTCGTGCGCACGTAGGGGATCAGGCGACCGAAGGCCAGCGTGAGCAGCTGCTCGCGCGCGAACGCGGGGAGCGCCTCGGTCTTGGCGACGATGCGGTGGAGCTTGTTCGGGGAGTGCGTCTGGCTCATGCGCCACGCTATGAACTGGCACGGGCGGGTCGCCAAGTGGGAGACTGCCTCCCATGACGAGTGACGTGACGGCGCTGACAGGCGTGTATCAGGCAGATGGATCCCTGAGCGGCGAGCTGCGCTACGTGGTGGGCAAGCTGCTGGGCAGCGCGCACTGTGCGCTCTGCGACATCACACACGGCTCGGTGCGCGAGAAGAAGGGCTTCGCGGCGTGCCGTGAGGCGCTTCCGGTCCCGCTCCGCAACGTGCATCTCGACGAGCGGTCACCCGAGGTTGCGCGCTTCACCGAGGGGCGAACGCCGTGTGTCGTCGGGCACACGGCAGACGGCCTGGTGTTGCTGTTGGACGCGGCGGCGCTCGAGGCGTGCGACGGAAGCGTCTCGCGTTTTCGCCACGCGCTCGACGAGGCCCTCGCGACACGAGACCTCCGCTTCGCCATGCGTCCCTGAAGTGCGCAGCGCGCAGGCCACCGCGTGGCTCGATTCATGCTTCGAGAGGGCGGTACACCCTCTCAGGAGTACGACCCATGAGCAGCGCCAAGACCCCCAACGACCCGTCCACGTCCCCCGTCGGTGACGCCGCCCCGCGGCTGCGCGAGGAGCTCGAGCGCTGGCGCACGGACCTGCGTGCCATCGCCGACGAGGTGCGCGTCAAGATCCACCTGGGCAGCCTCGAGGCCAAGGACGCATGGAGTGACCTCGAGCCCAAGGTGCACGAGTTCGAGCAGCGAGCGGAGAAGGTGAAGACCAGCATCGGCTCCGAGCTGAAGCAGGTTGGCGCCGGGCTCAAGCACGTGGGCGATGACCTCAAGCACGTGGGCAAGGACCTCGAGCACGCGGGCACCACCCTCAAGAGCGAGCTGGTGCGGCTGCGCGACCGCCTGGCCAAGGGGTGAGCGGGAGGCGCGGCACGCGTGGCGCACCTCTTGCGCAGACCCCGCGCACCGCGCCAACACTGCGCCGATTGCTGGATTGGTGAGTGAGATTGGCGCAAAGGGTGCGCGTTCCCCGGCAAAAGAGGCTTGGCCCGAGGGTTGCTTAGAGCGCACTTCGTGTCCACCCTCCCCCCCATGACGAGGATGCGATGAGCGCCGCCCACTTGCTGGGTGTCGTCGCTGCGGGTGCCGTCGCCGGCTTGGCGAGCGTCCCGCACTGCATGGGGATGTGCGGTCCCCTCGTGGCCGGCGTCTGCGCGGGCCCACGCGAGGGGCTCCGCTATCAGGCCGGTCGGACGCTCTCCTACGGGCTCCTCGGCGGGCTGGCCGGCGGGCTGGTCGCCCTGACCGTCAGACCGCTGCCGGTGGAGTTCGCGTCACAGGTGCTCGGCGTGACCATGGCGCTGGGGTTGCTCTGGGTCGCGTTCCGCCTCGCGTCCAGCGCCCCTCGTGCAATGGCGGCCCCTGGCGGTGAGGCGAGCGACGTCGAGCTGAGCGGCGTCCTCGTCCCGCTCCGCACCAAACCGAAGAGCGCTCCCACTCCCTCCCGCTGGGTGCGCTTGGTCCGTCCGTTTCTGGCGTCTCCCTTGCTCGTGGGCGCACTGAGTGCGCTGCTGCCGTGCGCCGCGCTCCTCAACATGGGCGTGCTGGCCGGCGCAAGCGGCAGCGCCACTGCGGGCGCGCTCATCGGCGTGGCCTTCGCGACCACCACCGGCGCAGGCCTGGCCACCAGCGTGTGGGCGAGCACGCTGTTGCGTCAGTCGCGCGCGGGCTCGCTGCTCGTGGCCGGCGTGCTGGTGCTCGGCGCCGGCATCGTCACCGTGCGCGCCATGCCGGGCCTGCTGGGCCAGGCCCCCATGACCGAAGGCGGGGCCGCATGCCACGCCGACCCCATCGCCACCGGACGCGAGGCGCCGCGATGAGCACGGCCGCCCGCTCCACCGCGTGTGACCACTGCGGACTGCCGGTCAACGTCGCCGGCGAGCGCTTCTGCTGCGACGGCTGCGCCAACGTGTACGCCCTGCTGCACGCGGAGGGGCTCGCGCGCTACTACGACCTGCGCCGCGGCGTGGGGCGCCCCCAGAGCGACGAGCGCGCGTTCGCCGCCGGGCCGTGGCTGGAGCTGCTGGAGGACGAGCTCACGCGCGCCGAGCTGGAGCGCCCGAACGAGACCTTCCGGACGGAGCTCGACATCGACGGGCTGCACTGCGGTGCCTGTGTGTGGCTGATCGAGAAGACCTTCGCACGCCACGCCGAGCAGGCTGGAACACCCGCGCACATCGTGGTGAACCCGGCGCTGGCGAGGGCCTCGCTCGAGCTCTCGCCGCGCTTTCCCCTGCGCGCGTGGCTGGAGGAGCTGGCGCGCTTCGGCTACCGCTCGGGCCCAGCCTCGGACGACGACCGCCGCAGCACCAGCTCGGGGCTCCTCATGCGCACTGGGCTGTGCCTCGCCCTGGCGGGGAACATCATGCTCTTCTCGCTGGCCCAATACGCGGGCCTCAGCGGCGGCGAGCTCGCGCGGCACGTGCACCTCATGACGTTCGGGGCGGCGACGCTCAGCGTGCTGATCGGCGGCACCGTGTTCCTGCGCTCGGCGTGGGCGTCGCTGCGCGCGCGCGTGCTGCACTTCGACGTGCCCATCGCGCTGGGCATCGCGCTGGCCTACAGCGGCGCGGCCGTGCGCTTCTTCCTGGGCGACGGTGAGACCCCCTACCTCGACACGGTCGCGGTCTTCATCGCGTTCATGGTGCTTGGGCGCTACCTGCAGGAGCGGGCCCTCGAGCGCTCGCGCCGGCGCCTGCTGAGCGACGACTCCCATCGCTCGCTGTTGACGCGTCGCCTCGTGGCGGAGACCCAGCGTGAAGAGCTGGTGGCGTGCGACGCGCTCGAGGCCGGCGACACCATCGTGCTGCGGCGCGGCGACCTGGTGCCCGTCGCGGCCCGCGCGCTCGCGTCCACGGCCTGCTCGCTCGACTGGATCGAGGGCGAGAGCGAGCCGCGACGCTTCGAGGAGGGGGCCACCCTCCCGGCCGGTGCGTTCTACGTGGGCAGCGCGCCCGCCCGCGTGATCGCCACCGAGCGCTTCGCCGACTCCGCCGTGCTCCGGCTGCTGCAGCGCGACCGGCAGACCACGCCGCGCCAGGACGCCTTCTGGACGCTGCTCTCGCGCTACTACGTGGTGGGCGTGCTGGGTGCGGCCACGCTGGGCTTCACGCTCGCCTACCTTCGCAGCGGTGACCCCATGGAGGCGCTGGCCATCGCGACCGCCGTGCTGGTGGTCACGTGCCCGTGCGCGTTCGGCATCGCGGTCCCGCTGGCGCACGAGCTGGCGCACGCCGAGCTGCGGCGCCACGGCGTGTTCCTGCGCAAGCCGGGCGTGCTGGACCGGTTGCTGGCGGTGCGGCGCGTGGTGTTCGACAAGACCGGCACGCTCACCACGGGCGCGCTGCGGGTGGAGTCGTCCGTGGGAAACCATCCGGGTGCCCTCGACACCAGCCTGCCCCGCCCAGCGCAGAGCGCCCTCCAGGCGCTGGTGGGGGCGCAGGATCACCCCAAGAGCGTGGCGCTCCGCAAGGCGCTTCGCTCGGCCCCGTACGACGCCGAGATCGCGTCCCATGTGGTGGAGGTCCCAGGGCGCGGTGTGGAGGTGTTGCACCAGGGCGCGCGCTACCGCCTGGGCGCGCCCGCCTGGGCCACTCCTCTCCGCGTGCCCGAGCAGGTGGATCTGGTCTTCGCGCGCGACGGGCACCCGCTGCTGACGCTGGTGACCCACGAGACCGTGCGCCCTGGCTCGGCCCAGCTGGTGGCGGACCTGCGCGAGCGCGGCGTGACGCCCTACATCTTGAGTGGTGACCGTCAGGCGCGCGTGGATGCGCTGGCGGCGTCCGTGGGCATGAGCCGCGCGAGCGACGGCGGGGCGCCGGCGGGCTGCGCGCTGGGCGACGCCTCACCGGACGAGAAGGCGGCGTTCATCGAGGCGCTGGGCGGCGAGGGCACGCTGATGGTGGGCGACGGTCTCAACGACGCGCTGGCCCTCGACCTGGCCGAAGTGTCGGCCACTCCCGTGAGCGACCGCCCGTTCGTGGCCAGCCGCTGCGACTTCTACCTCACGAGCGTGGGCCTCGGCGGCATCCGCGACGCGCTCGATGTGGCGCGCCACCTGCGACGCGTGGTGCGCATCGATCTGATGATCGCGGTCGTCTACAACGTGGGCGCGGTGCTGATCGCCATGAGCGGCGCCATGCGCCCGTGGCTGGCCGCCATCCTCATGCCGGCCAGCTCGCTGCTGACGGTGGCCTTCACCGTCCACGCCATGACGCGTGGACGCCGCCAGGTGCCGAGCGCGCGCGCGCTCCCCACGGCAGACGGGAGCCTCTCATGGAGGTGATGTCCCTGCTGCTCTTCATCGGTGTCGTGTTCGTACTCACCGCGGCGCTCGCGTTCCTCAAGAGCGCGCACCTCGGGACCTTCGATCACACCGAGCGGCTTGCCCTGCTGCCGCTCGAGGACCCCCAAGACCCCCCGCGGCAGAGTGTCGCGCCGGAACAGGAAATCGAGAATGCAGACCCAACGAATCGAGTATGACGACCGCATCGTGAGGGCGTTCCTATGGGCGTCGGTGATCTTCGGGATCGTCGGCATGCTCGTGGGCGTCGTCGTCGCGCTGCAGCTCGCGTGGTGGCCCGCGAACGCGGCGCCCTGGCTGAGCTTCGGCCGCCTCCGCCCCCTGCACACCAACGCGGTCATCTTCGCGTTCGTGGGCAACATGCTCTTCGCGGGCGTCTACTACTCCACGCAGCGCCTGACCAAGGCGCGCATGGCGTCGGACAAGCTCTCGTGGTTCCACTTCTTCGGGTGGCAGGCGATCATCGTCGCGGCCGTGGCCACCCTGCCCTTCGGCTTCACGCAGGCCAAAGAGTACGCCGAGCTCGAGTGGCCCATCGACGTGGCCATCGCGGTGGTCTGGCTCGTCTTCGCCACCAACTACTTCTGGACGCTGAAGAACCGCCGCGAGAAGCACCTCTACGTCGCGCTCTGGTTCTACATCGCGACCATCGTGACGGTCACGATCCTGCACGTGGTGAACAGCCTCGCCATTCCCGTGAGCGGGCTCAAGAGCTACTCGGTGTTCGCCGGCGTGCAGGACGCGCTGGTGCAGTGGTGGTACGGCCACAACGCGGTCGCCTTCTTCCTCACCACGCCGATCCTCGGCATCATGTACTACTTCCTGCCGAAGGCGGCTGACCGGCCCGTCTTCAGCTACCGGCTCTCGATCATCCACTTCTGGGGCCTGGTCTTCATCTACATCTGGGCCGGCCCGCACCACCTGCTCTACACGGCGCTGCCGGACTGGGCGCAGACGCTGGGCATGGTCTTCAGCCTCATGCTGTGGGCGCCGTCCTGGGGCGGCATGCTCAACGGCCTGCTCACGCTGCGCGGCGCGTGGGACAAGCTGCGCACGGACCCGGTCCTCAAGTTCTTCGCGGCCGGCGTGACCTTCTACGGCATGGCCACGTTCGAGGGTCCGCTGCTCTCCATCAAGAGCGTCAGTGCGCTGGCGCACTACACGGACTGGATCATCGGTCACGTGCACGCGGGCGCCCTCGGCTGGAACGGCTTCATGGCGGCCGGCATGTTCTACTGGTTGGTGCCACGCCTCTACGGCACCAAGCTGCACTCGGTCGCGGCGGCCAACTTCCACTTCTGGATCGGTACGTTCGGCATCCTCCTCTACGTCACCTCGATGTGGACCGCGGGCATCCAGCAGGGCCTGATGTGGCGCGAGATGGCGCCCGGTGGCGGTCTCGCCTACCCCGACTTCGTCGAGACGCTGACGGCGCTCCGCCCCATGTACTGGATGCGTCTGGTGGGCGGCACCATCTACTTGGTCGGCTTCATCATGATGGCGTGGAACCTCTTCATGACCGCGCGCAGCGGCGCCCCGGTCAACGGACAGGTGGACGTGGCCGTGGACGCCACACCGGAGGAGCAGGGACCGAAGGCCACGCTCAAGGAGCTGGTGTTCGCGCCGCCCGTGCTGGTGAGCGCGCTGGTCATCGCGATGATCGTCGTCGCCGGCTACCTCGAGGTCGTCGCGTCGCTCACCTTCGTGGTGCTGGCGTTCACCGTGGGCTTCTTCGCCATGCTGCTGCTCAGCATCAGCAAGCAGCCCGGGAAGCCCACCTGGCACTCGCTCATCGAGGGGCGCTCGGGCGTGTTCACCGGGCTCACCATCCTGGCGGCGCTGGTCGGTGGTGTGGCCGAGATCGTGCCGAGCGTGGTGGCGGCCCCCGAGGCCATCACCAGCACCACCAACCTGCCCTACAGCGCGCTCGAGGTGGAGGGCCGCGACGTCTACCTGCGCGAGGGTTGCTACACCTGCCACTCGCAGATGATCCGCCCCTTCACGTGGGAGACCGCACGCTATGGCGCGGTGTCCACGCCGGACGACTCCATCTTCGACCACCCGTTCCAGTGGGGCTCGCGCCGCATCGGTCCGGACCTCGCCCGCGTGGGCGGGAAGTACTCGCACACCTGGCACTTCCGCCACATGGTGAACCCGCGCGAGATCTCGGCCGAGTCCAACATGCCGCCCTTCGCGCACCTCGCGGGGGAGGGCCTCGACTTCTCCGAGACCGCCGCGAAGATGCGCGCGCTCCGCACGGTGGGTGTCCCCTACACGGCCGAGCAGATCCAGCGCAGCGAGCAGAGCGCCCACGCGCAAGCCCAAGAGATCGCCGACTTCCTCGCGCGCGAAGCGGGCACGCGTTTGTGCGCCGGTGACACGCAAGACCCCGAGACCTGCGACCTGGTCGTGGACAGCCGCATGACGGCGGTCATCGCCTACCTGCAGCGGCTCGGGCAGATCCCCGCGGACGGCATGTACGACGCCCCGGCAGGCGACACGGTCGCTGCCACCACAGGAGTAACCCCATGATCAGCTGGCTCGCCTCCGACTTCTTCTCGCAGAGCCCGGTGCTGGCCCTCCCCGTGGCCGCGCTGCTGCTCTTCATGACCCTCTTCACCGTGATGGCCGTGCGTGCTCTGAAGCTCCCGGCCAGCGAGGTGCAGAGCCTCGCCGACCTCCCCATGACCCGAGACACCGAGCGCGTCGCCTCCGAGAAAGATGAGAGCCATGTCTGACAGCAACCGGCATGACGAGATCCAGGGTGAGATCATCCACGTCTACGACGGCATCGAGGAGGCCGACAACGAGCTCCCGCTGTGGTGGCTGTTCACGTTCTACGGCGCGGTGATCTTCGGCATCTTCTACTGGTTCTACTACGAGGGCTTCAACGTCGGAGCTTCGCCCATGCAGGCCTACGCCGCCGAGCTGCGCGAGCAGGCATCACAGGGCGGTGAGGTCAACGACGCGCTGATCGAGGCGCTGGCCATCGACCCCAGCGCCGTCGCCGCAGGGCGTGAGGTCTTCACGGCCCAGTGCGCCGTCTGTCATCGTGAGGACGGCGGCGGCAACATCGGGCCCAACTTGACGGACACGAGCTGGATCCACGGCGGTAGCCCGCTGAACATCCACAACACCATCCGAGACGGCGTCACGTCGGCAGCCATGCCTGCCTGGGGCGCGATGCTGGGGCCGACGGCCGTTCAGCAGGTGGCCGCCTACGTGGTCACCCTGCGCAACACCAACGTGGCCGACGGCAAGGCGCCACAGGGTGAGGTCTGGACCGAAGGCGGGGCTCCCAGCGGCGCCGCCGACCCAGCCACCGTGGACGCAGGCGTGCTGGACGCTACCCTCGGTGACCTGGGTGTCCCCGTGCTGCCCGTGGACACGCTGGACGGTGGCGTGACCACCACGACCGACGCGGCCGTGGTGGAGGCAGCACCCGCCGCGCCCCCCGCCGCTGCCCCGGCCCCCACCGAACCGGCTCCCACGCCGGCGGTTGCACCTGCCGCCGCTCCCTCCCAAGGCGAATAGTCATGACCAAGCGCCAGCTCCCCGTGATCGACGAACCGGCCAGCTCGCTGCGCACGGACGGCCGGCGCAACTACGTGCACCCCGCCGATGTGACGGGGCGCTTCATGACCCGCCGAAGGGTGGTGTTCGCGATCCTGATCGCCGTCTACGTGGCGCTGCCGTTCATTCAGGTGGGGGGGCGCCCAGCGGTGTTCCTCGACGTTGAGCACCGGCGCTTCTTCTTGTTCGGGCTCAGCATGAACGCGCAGGACTTCTGGCTCGCGTTCTTCGTGCTGAGCGGCGTCGGCTTCGCGCTCTTCGTGGTGACCACACTCTACGGCCGCATCTGGTGCGGCTATGCCTGCCCGCACTCGGTGTTCCTCGAGGGTGTCTTCCGCCCCATCGAGCGCCTCATCGAAGGTCCACGCAACGTGCGCATGCGTCGCAATCAGGGGCCGATGAGCTTCGACAAGCTCTGGCGCAAGGTGCTCAAGCACGCGGTCTTCCTGGGCACGGCGTTCTTGATGAGCCACTTCGTGCTCAGCTACTTCACCTCGCTGCCGGCCCTGCTGGACATGATCCAGCGCGGGCCCAGCGCGCACGGTGAGGCCTTCGCGTGGATGCTGGCCATGAGCGCCGCCATCTACTTCAACTTCGCGTGGTTCCGCGAGCAGCTGTGCCTGGCCATCTGCCCCTACGGCCGCCTGCAGTCCGCGCTGATCGACAACGACACGCTGGTGATCGGCTACGACGTGGGTCGCGGCGAGCCTCGCGGCAAGGCCAGCGACCCGGCCAACGGCGACTGCGTGGACTGCAACCGCTGCGTGGTGGTCTGCCCCACGGGCATCGACATCCGCAACGGGCTCCAGATGGAGTGCGTGGGCTGTGCGCAGTGCGTGGACGCGTGCGATGAGGTCATGCTCAAGCTGGGCCGCGCGCCGGGCCTGGTGCGCTACGACTCGCTCAACGGCCTCGAGGGCAAGAAGGCCCACTTCCTGCGCCCACGCGTCTACTTCTATGCCTTCATGGGGCTCGTCGGTCTGACCGTCATGACGTTCGCGCTGCGCTCTCACCAGAGCTTCGAGGGCAACCTGCTGCGCACCGGCGCCCCCTTCGTGGTGGACGCGGAGGGCGACGTGCTCAACATGCTCAACCTCCACCTGGTGAACAAGCGCGATGAGCCGGTGACGTTCGACATCGCGCCGGCCGACGAGCGCGACGGGCTGCGCTATCGGCTCCCGACACCCACGGTCACGCTCGGTCCCCTGGCGAGCCAACGGGTGAGCGTGGTCGCCACGTGGGAGCGCTCGGAAGACGGGGATGACGACGACCACGAAGACGCCGCACGGGAGGCTCCTCCGAGCCGGGTGCGCGTCCGCATCACCAGTCAGTACGACGACGAGACACGCCTCGCCGAGGTACCCTTCGTAGCCCCCCGATGACCATGAGCGCACCATGACAGATCGCGGACGAATTCTCGTAGTCGACGACGAGCCCAGCGCGAGGAGCGCGCTCCACCAGCTGCTCTCGCTCGAGGGCTACGAGGTGGAGTCGGCCGCCGACGGACGCGCGGCGCTGCTGAAGCTGGGCGCGTTCGAGCCCGACGTGGTGCTCACGGACCTCAAGATGCCGGGCATCGACGGACTCACGCTGGTGGAGCAGGGGCGCACCGAGTCCCCGCACACCGCGTTCCTGGTCATGACCGCGTTCGGCTCGGTGGACTCGGCCGTCGCTGCCATTCGCCTGGGCGCCGAGAACTACCTGACCAAGCCGCTCGACATGGAGGCGGTGACGGTGCTCGTGGCGCGCGCCGTGGAGCACGCGCGCCTGCGGCGGGACTCCGCGCGTCTGCGCGAGCAGCTGGGGCAGCGCCTGGACGCGCGCAACCTGATCGGCGACCACCCGTCCATGCAGCGCCTCTTCAAGGCCATGGCGCAGGTGGCCAAGAGCCAGGCTACCGTGCTCATCCACGGTGAGACCGGCACGGGCAAGGAGCTGATCGCGGCGGCCATCCACCAGAACTCGCCGCGCGCCGACCAGCCCTTCGTCAAGCTCAACTGCTCGGCGCTGGCGGAGTCCGTGCTGGAGTCGGAGCTCTTCGGACACGAGCGCGGCGCGTTCACGGGGGCGTTGCAGAAGCGTCGCGGCCGCTTCGAGTCGGCGCACGGAGGGACGCTCTTCCTGGACGAGGTCAGCGAGATCCCCATGTCCGTGCAGGTGAAGCTGCTGCGCTTCCTGCAAGAGAAGGACTTCGAGCGCGTGGGCGGCAACGAGACGGTGCGCGTGAACGTGCGCGTGGTGGCCGCCACCAACCGCGATCTCCTGAACGCGGTGGAAGACGGAACGTTCCGGGAGGACCTCTACTACCGCTTGAACGTGGTCCAGCTGGAGGTGCCGCCGCTGCGCGTGCGACGCACGGACATCCCCCTGCTCGCGCACCACTTCCTCGAGCGCTACGCGAAAGAGAACGAGCGCACCTTCGTGGGCTTCAGCGAAGCGGCGCTGCGCGCGCTGGTCAGCCACTCGTGGCCGGGCAACGTGCGCGAGCTGGAGAACGCGATCGAGCGCGCCGTGGTCCTCACCGAAGAAGACGAGATCGACGTGGACGCCTTCCCCCTGCTGCGGCGGGTACCCAAGAAGGGCACGGGCGTGGGGCTCGACGAGATGATCCCCGGCATCACCATGGCCGAGCTCGAGCGCATCGCCATCGAGCGCACGCTGGGGGCCGTGGGGGGTTCCACGGCCAAGGCCGCCGAGATGCTGGACATGAGCCGCCGAACGCTCCAGCACCGCATCAAGCAGTGGCGCGAAGGCGGCAGCGAGAGCGGGGCCGACGACGACGAGGCCGACGAGGACGCCGACTGAAGCGGCGTCGGTGGCGCTGCTTCGCGAGTCAGTCCTCGTCGCCGTAGGGAGGCTCGCCGCTCAGGGCCCGCGGGAATAGCAGGTCCTCCTCGATGCGGTGATGCTCGGCCAGCTGGAGCTCGAGCTTGTCCAAGAGGCGGTGGAGCTCGCTCATCAGGTGGGGATCGAGGGGCGCGGCCTCGCTGTATGCCGACGGTGCACCCACCGCCTCTGCGCACAGCGCAGCCAGCCGCCGCAGACCCCGCCCGCGCTCGTGGCTCTGGTGGTTGTCCACGTGCAGCGCGGCCATGATGTTGGCGCAGCGGGGACCCTGCCCCGACAGGATGCGGGGAAAGATCTCGTTCTCCTCGCGGCTCATGTGCAGCCGAGCGTCGTCGGCGAACCGGCAGGCGAGCGTGTGCATCGCCCTGGCAGCGGGGTGCTGGCTGAGCGCCGCGCTCTCCGTGAGGTGTTCCAGCAGCCGCAGATCCTGCCTCAGTGGAACGTGGAAGGCGTCGTACACGTACGAGATCAGCTCCGCGAGCGTGGCCGCTGAGGACGGGAGGGGACGCGCTGCCATGGATTCGAGACCCAACAGCTCCCTAGGAGGGGACTGGACGTAGGAAATGCTGCCCATGATGGATGACCGATGGTGCAATCCACGTGCCCGGCCTGCTTGACTGCATTTCTCAAGGGTTCTGGCGGTGCTCGCGCAGCGGGGGTTGCGCGCAGGTCGATGGATGCGCAGCGCTTGCGTTTACCCAAGGCATCGCGCCCGGGGTAGGCTCCCGGGATGGCGACGCTGCTCGACGAGCTCTTCCGGTACGTGGGCTTCGGACCCGAGGACGGCGCTCGGCTCATCGGCGCGTCAGCTGCCCTCACCCCAGCGTTCGACGCCATCGTCGACCGATTCTACGTGGCCATCGAGGCCAACCCGGAGGCGCGGGCAGTCTTCACGGACGAGGCACAGGTGGCGCGGCAGAAGAAGCTGCTGCGCTCGTGGTTGGTGCGGTTCTTCGCCGGCCCGTACGACGACAGCTACTTCGAGGAGCGCGCACGCATCGGTCGTGCGCACGTCCGCATCGGACTCCCGCAACGCTACGTGTTCGTGTCCATGAACGTCATCCGGTCGGGGCTGATCGAGGCCGTCGCTGCCTCCGGCGGGAGGGATGGCCAAGAAGCCGTGGCGCTCCAGCAGTCCATCCACCGGCTGTGCGACGTCGAGCTGGCCATCATGCTGGAGACCTACCGGGAGGACTACGACCGCGCGCTCCGGACGGCGGAGCGGCTGGCCACGCTGGGGCAGTTCGCCGGCACGTTGGCCCACGAGATGCGCAACCCGCTGGCGGTGCTGAGCACGTCCAGCCACCTGCTGCGCCGGAACGCCGGCGACCAGCCGAACGTGCTGCGTCACGTCGACCGCATCGAGCGACAGATCTCCGTCTGTGGACAGATCGTGGACGACCTGCTGGCGCTTGCCCGTGACCGGCCGCCCAGCTTCGAGACCGTGGAGCTGCGGCCACTCTTCGAGTTCGCCTGGGCACAGGTGCAGGCCAGCCAACACTCGCTCAGGCTCGACATCGCAGACGACGCGACAGTGCTCAGCGCGGACGCGAGCCAGCTGCGCCAGGTGCTGGTGAACCTGCTGCAGAACGCGACGCAAGCCATGAGCGAGCCGGGTGTCGTGAGCATCGAGGTGGTGCGCACCACGCTAGTCGAGCAGCGCGAAGAAGCGCTGCGCATCCGCGTCGAAGACTGTGGCGAGGGCTTCTCGGCCGAGGCGCTCGAGCACCTGTTCGAGCCCCTCTTCACGACCAAGGCCCGGGGTATCGGCCTCGGGCTGCCGCTCTGCCAGCGCGTGATCGCCAAGCACCGAGGCACGCTCTCGGCGGTCAACCACGAGCCGCGCGGGGCGAGGGTGGACATCGTCCTGCCAGTGGCGCAAAAAGAGGGGTCATGAGAGTCCTCCTGGTCGACGACAACGCGGAGCTGGCGGACAACCTCGCCGAGCTGCTGGCGAGCGATCAGACACAGGTCTACGCGCACTCGGACTCGGTTGCGGCGCTGGCCTGGGGCCGCACCCACGACTTCGACACGGCGCTGCTGGACGTCCGCATGCCGGCTCTGGGCGGCGTGGAGCTGATGCGCCTCCTGCGCGCCTGCCACCCGGACGCGCGCTTCATCTTGATGAGCGCCTTCACCCAAGACGCTCAGCTCGACCCGCTGCTGGACCACGTCGACGCCGTGCTGGTGAAGCCGCTCGACCTCTCCACGCTGGTCAAGGCCCTCGGGCGAAGCGCATGAGGCTGCGCGTCCTGGTCGTCGACGACAACGTCGAGCTCGCCGAGAACATCGCGGAGCTGCTCGAGGACCTGGACGACCAGCTCGACGTGGTGTTCTCGCGCGGCACACGCGGAGCGATGGACATCGCCGTGCGGTCCGGCTTCGACATCGCGCTGGTGGACATTCGCCTGGCGGAAGGGGACGACGGCCTCGCGCTCCTGCCCAAGTTGCGCGAGCTTTGCCCCGGCGGCGAGGTCATCCTGATGACCGGGCACGGCACGCTCGATTCGGCCATCACCGCGCTGCGCCAGGGGGCCTTCGCCTATGTGCTCAAGCCGTTCGACGCGCAGGACTTCCTGGAATTGGGCGGCCGCGTGCTCGCTCACGTGCGCCTGCGCAGCGAGCGCCAACGGCTGGCCGAGGAGCTGGAGCGATCGGAGGCCCTGCACCGTGCCATCGTGGAGCACACCGAGGCGCTGCTCGTGGGGATCGGCCCACATGGCGACGTGGGCTTCGCCGGTCCCCATGCGCTGCGCGCGCTCGGGACCTCGCGTGACGCACGCACGCAGGTGGTGGGTCAGCCTTTCCTCGACCACTTCGTGGCCGCGCGGGACCGAGACACCATGGAGCGGGCGCTCCGCTCGGCGCTGGCCGGTGATCGCGAGAACGACCTCGACGCCGCGCTGCGGCGAGCAGATGGCACCCCGCGCGTGGTGCGCTGGACCTTGACGCCGGTGCCACACCGCGCCCATGGCGAGAGCGCCGCCGTGGCGGTCATGGCCGTGGGGGTGGACATCACGGAGCAGCTCGACGCCGAGCGCACGGCCCGTGAAGCCGAGTCGTTGGCCGCCATGGGGCGCCTCACGGCGGGCCTGGCGCACGAGATCCGCAACCCCCTGAACGGCGCACTGCTGCAGCTGGAG
This sequence comes from Sandaracinaceae bacterium, assembly GCA_016706685.1. Classification (NCBI taxonomy): domain Bacteria; kingdom Pseudomonadati; phylum Myxococcota; order Polyangiales; family Sandaracinaceae; species Sandaracinaceae bacterium. Next base: position 117,571 of record JADJJE010000017.1, read on the forward strand.
CTCTTGATCCGTGCGAACGAACGCGCAGGAGACAGCCCCTCGAAGGAGGTGGTGCGCGAGACCAGCGACGTCATCAAGCGCGAGCTGCGTGGCCTCGCCGGCCTGCTGGACGAATTCCTCGAGATGGCGCGCGCACCCGTGCCGCGCCTCGAGCCCACGGACGTGGTGGCCTTGATCCACGAGCTGCTCGCGGCCCAGGCCCCCGTGGCGGAGGCCATGGCGGTCACGTGCCGCTACGTGGGTCCCCCCGCGCTCGCGGTCATGGCCGAGCGAGCCAAGCTGCGCCAGGCGCTGCTCAACCTGTTCAAGAACGCGCTCGAGGCCATGTCGGAGGGTGGCGAGCTGGGCTTCGAGGTCATCCCTGCGCCGCCCGCCACCCCCGACGCCTCCGAGCACGAGGTGTCCCGCGTGGAGCTGCGACTCACGGACAACGGCCCCGGGCTCGACGACGAAATGCTGCGCGAAGCGTTCCGGCCCTTCAAGACCAGCAAGCACGCCGGCACCGGCCTCGGGCTCGCCATCGTGGCGCGCACCATCCACGCGCACGGCGGCAGCGTGACCCTCGAGAACCGCCCAGAGGGTGGCGCCATCGCGCGTGTGCGCTTGATGCCGGCGCCCAGCCTGCCGGGCTAACGGGCCACGAGCGTGGCGTGCCGCGGCGGCAACCCGCGCGCCATGGTCAGCGCCACAGCGGTGCCTTCCGTGGCAGTGGTTTCGGTGAGCGTGAAGCGCCGCAGGCCCTCGCTCGCGTCGGGCACCAGCAAGAGGCCGCTGGCCGCGTCGAACGCCATGGTGCCCACCTGGTACTGGCCTTCGGCGGTGCCGAGCTGCGTCTGGACGCCCGTGGAGATCACCACGCGGTACACCGCGTCGTTGGTGGGCGCGATGAAGTCGCCGTACTCCGCCGCGACGAACTCGTCCGCCGAGATGGCCGTGATGCCGTTGACGGCCACCGCTGCGCTCATGTCCACGCTCGCCTCCCAGCGCGCCTCTTCCTCGAGGGCAGCGCCGTTCAGGTGCACCACGACCACGCCGGCGGTGGCGCGCACCTCGGCCGCGTCGAACGTCCCGGAGTGACCGGTGCAGGCGACCAGCGCGCGCGTGTCGTCTTCGGGCACCGGCACGATGGTCCCGCAGTTGCGCAGGCCGACAAGCGTCACGCTCGTGAGCGACGCGTCCGCTGGGTCCACCAGCACGACCACGCCATCTGCCGAGGCGCTGAAGTCCGCGCTCAGCAGGCCCAAGCCCACGGCTACGTAGTCTCCGAGCCGCAGCATGCGCGAGGGGCGCGCGAGCACGTCCGTCTCACCGACGACCGTGCTGAAGCTGGACAGGTCCACGCGCGCGCCGGTGCGCGCCATGGTGGTCGGATCGATCTCGATGAGGTCCGTGCCCGCCTCGCTCGCCTCCGCCGCGGCGTCGGGGTTCTGACCGAAGCGGCTGATCCACGCGCGGTCGCTGCCGAGCGCCAGGTAGTCCTGCGGATTGCTGGAGAAGCCCGCGACGCCTGCGGTGCTGTGGGTGCGCAGCTGCCCCACCAGCTCGCCGCCGGGGATCGCCACGCGCGTGATGACGTCCACGCGGAAGCGGTCTAGGACCACGACGTGGCCGGCCTCGGGCGTGGTCGGCAGCGACACGTCACCACCGAGCGCGGCCACCAATCCGGCCAGGGCGTCGGCCGACGTGAACCACTCCGCGTCGAGCGCGTCGCCCTCGCCGTCCAGCATGGCGATGGCGGTGCTGCTGTAGTCGCTGCTGACCACGGCGAACGCTGGCGTCGCGCCAAGTGCAGGAAGGTCCGTGGCGAGCGCTCGCACCACCACGAACACGCCGCCGCTGCCGTGGCTGAAGCTCGCGACGCCATCCGTGAAGGTGGCGCCGGCCACGATGGCCCACGGCGCATCCGTGCCGCTGGCCGCGAACACGAAGAGGTCCTCGTCGCCCCCCGAATAGGGGAGCGTGATGGCCACGGGCATGGCGAACACGGTGGTGGTCGGAGCCAGCTCGAAGGGCTGCCCGGTGAACTCCTCGCCGGCGCCCAGCGCCGTGACGTCGGTCTGCGCGAGGCGCGTGAGCGTGAGCGTGGTGGACTCCGCAAGGGCCTCCGCGGGGACCACCACGGACGCATTGCCCAGCACCAGCGTGCCACCGGCGGCGTCCACCGCGAGTGTCCGTGTGGAAGCGCCGTCGTCCGCGCAGCCGAGCGCCATCAGCGCCGCGAGCGGAGCCAGCATCCAAATCATCTTCGAGCGAGTCATTGCCATTCCTTTGAGTAGACCGCGCTCACCGCGACACGACGTCCGGGGAGCGCATAGCCGAGAACATCCGAGCCCGCGCGGTTGCGCAGGTCGCGGAGCGAGAGGGCGAGCTCGAGGCCGCGATAGGCGACACGCGCGCCCACCCCCAGCCACGCCCGCGCGGGGATCGCAATCAGGTTTGCTCCGTCGGCGTACAGCCGGCCCTGATGGCGCACGTCGGCGTAGAGCGTGCCGACCACCCCCGAGCGAAGCTCGCCAGTGCCGAGCTGCACGCGCAGGAAGCCCGTGGTGCGCGCGCGGTAGGGAAGCGCGTTCCCGAGCGCATCGCGTGAGTGCAAGAACGAGAACATGCCCGCCACCAGCAGGTGCTCGCTCAGCTGCAGCTCGCCGCTGGACTCGAGGCCGGCCACCCGCGCGGAGTCGATGTTCTCGAAGATGGTCTGCGACTGGCTCGTGCGCCGCGCGCGGATCAGGTCGTCGTCACGACGCACGTGCCCGCGGAGTTCGAAGCGCACGCAGAGGTCGTCGCTACCCGACTGCAGGAGCAGCCCGATGTCTCCGCCGAGGCCCGTCTCGGGGCGCAGCGCGTGGTTGGCGTGCACCATGCCACGATCGCCGAACAGCTCGAGCTGGCTGGGCAGCCGCGCCCCACGGAACGCCGACGCCGTGATCGACACCCCGCGCAAAGGGCTGAACGCTGCCCCCAAGCGAAAGGTCGGGAGCACGTCGCGCGCGGTGAACGTCTGGATGCGACCGAGGCGCAGCTCACGCGTATGCCCGAACGTGCCCAGCACCCGGACCGAAGGGCGCAGCGACCAGAGCCGCCCGTGCCGGCCTCCGTGCAGGTTGGCCTCGAGAGTCCCGGAGACCCCCTCACGCCGCGACGTGGGCTCCGCGAAGGCGTTGAGCCCGTCCTCGGGGTCGTAGCGGTAGCCAGACGCCTCCAGCACCAGTGTGGTGTCGAGCAGCGGGTGCGGCGACAGCTGGAGCGTCCCGCGCGTACGCCAGCTTCGCCCGTGGTCGTCGGTGTCCTGCGCGCCAACACCGAACTCCCCGAGCGTGTCGTCGAAGCGGTTGCGACGCCCGCTCATTAGCGCTTGGAGCGCCAGGCGCGCGTCGGCGCGGCCCGCGAACGAGCGTGAGAGCCCGAGCACGCCACGCACGTCGCTGCGCGTCTGCTCGGTCTGCAGCGATGGCGCGGAGAGCGGCCCGGGTACCCCCGCGTCGCGCGTGATGGTGAGCAGCACCGCGCGCAGCGTCCACTCGCCTTGGACCGCTCGCAGATGCAGGAACGACGAGGTGTCCACCACCTCGGCGTTGCGCACGCGGCGACGCACATCGTCCGTGTAGTCGAAGCGCGTGTTGCCGTCGTCCAGGTACGGGTAGTCGGAGCGCGAGCCGCGCGCCCCCGCCACGGCGAAGACCTCCACGTTCCCGCGCCGCAGGCTGACTTCCAGCCCGCCGCCGCCCGTGCGATAGCTGCCGGCGTTCGCGCGCAGCACGAGCCGAGTCCCGAGCACCGTCGCGGGGACCAAGCGCACCACGCCCCCCATGGGTGCCACGTTGAGGCGTGCCGGTGCGCCACCGCGGTAGACCTCGATCGCGTGGAAAGCGTCCAGCGGGAGCAGCGAGAAGTCGAACGCGCCGTCGTCCACGTCGTGGATCGGGAGGTCGTCCAGCACCACCTCCGTCTGGCTCGCGTCACCGCCGCGCAGACCGAGGCCCGAGAAGGCGCCGAGGCCCCCGAGGCTCTGCAGCTGTGCGCCGGGCAGCTCCGGGAGCACGTCCACGATCGTCTCGCCGGCCGCGCTGCGCTCGCGTAGGTCCACGCGGGTCCCGGACGCCGTGGCGTCGAGGCCGTTGTCCGAGGGCAGCGCGCGCTCCACCTCGGCGACCGCACCGAAGCCCTCCTCGTCATCCCCCTCCGCCTGAGCCCGCACACGGCCAACCCCCGCGCCCACGAGCGCGCACGCCAGCACGAAGCTCGCGAGAATCTTGGGGGTGGAGAGGCGTCCTGGCATCGGGCGGGTTCCCGTGCGGACGACACAACCAAAGAAGGCAACGCGACCTGACGCGTGGCCCTCGGAGCTGTGTCCCGCAGCAGAGGGTAGGCGTTCGAGCAGGTCTCCGGACTCGCGACCCTAGACCCCGTCGCCTTCCCAGACCGCCGCTCGCAGAGAGCGGCAGCGCCAGTGGCACCATGACGAGGTGTTCGATCGCATACCGTGGCGGGAACCGTGTCGGCATGGAACCGACTTCCCTCTTCGACCACCGCATGTCTCCGCAGTGGCCTCGCGCGACCTTCACCTCATGTGAGCAGCCGCGACCCAAGCGCTGCGCCGACTCTGAGAGGAATCCGGCGAGCGGTCAAGGGCCGAGTCAGAAGCGCGTGCCAGCGCGCACCGACAGCCCCAGCGAAACCGCCCCGCCATTGGCGCTCAGCACCGTGATCTCGGGCAGCTGCGCCTCGAGGTAGAGCGCCTTGGTGGCGTGATAGACCACCAAGGCGCCGGCGCGCACATAAAGCGAGGGCACACGGTTTCCCGTCAGACCCATGAACATGCCCAGGTCCACGCCCGCGCCCAGGTGCACCGGCGCGCGGAACGGGCTGGCCAAGTAGGCCGCGCCACCGTGCAGCGCGAAGCCCCCCGCAGCACCGAAGAAGATGTCGAGCCCAGCGCGCAGCTCGAGCCCCGTGTCGCCGAGCGCGTAGCCGAAGATCACCTCGGCGGTGCCGAGCGTGCCTCCCGAGCCGTTCGACCCCGCGCGAAGCAGGGGGTGCACCCCGAGGCCCACCTCGAAGAGCATGTGATCTTCCGCGCCATACCGCTCGCGGTCGGCGAAGGCCGTGCGCTCCGCTTCGGCGCGCTCGGCTTCGGCGCGCGCCTCGGCGTCCAGCTGCTCGCGAGCTGCCTGCTCTTCTGCCTCGCGCGCAAGTCGCTCGGCCTCCTCCTGCGCGCGCTGCTCGGCATCGCGGCCGGTCGTGTCGGCGCCTGCCAGGCGGCCCACGTCGTCGCCCAGGCCCTCGGGCCGCAGCAGCGCCTGCAGCAGCGCCATCAAGCGCTCGCGTTCGTGGGGGCGCAGCACCTCGGCGTCGATCTCTTCCACGCGCGTGTCGCGCGCATAGCCCACGCGCAGGGTCAGCCAATAGCCGTTGGCCGTGATGTCGTGCACGACGGGCACGACCACCCACGCGGCGCGGTTGAGCTCGGCCACGGCACGGAAGTCATTCGCACCCTCGGGCACCTCGTGCTGGGTGGCGTCGATGGCGCCTGCCTCGGTCACCGCGTCATGCCCGAGCGCGCGCACCGCCTCGGACACCGCGTCCGTGAGTGCGTCGTGCTGGTCTTCATCCCCGGCGCCGGTGGCCGTGACCACCACGACGCGGTCGGCGTGGGCGACCCCCGGAGCGAACCCGAGCGCCAGCAGCATGAGCGCGAGCGCGGCGGCTCCGCGGCGACCCGACGCTGTGACTTCCGAGAGGTGCGGAGACGCGGCGCGAGAACGCGCGTTCACGGGATTGTCGAGCTTCGGTCCGTTCCGCATGGTGCGCCGCAACATACGCAACATCTACGCCAATTTCGAGAACGCCTCCACCACCTCGGGCGGCGCCTGCACCAGCTCGATGAGCACGCCCTCCCCGCTCAGCGGCGTGGCCTCGTTGCCCTTCGGGTGGATGAAGCACACGTCGTAGCCCGCCGCGCCCTTGCGGATGCCACCCGGCGTGAAGCGCATTCCCTCCGCCGTCAGCCACTCCACCGCCACGTGGATGTCGTCCACCCAGAGGCCAATGTGGTTGAGCGCCGGCTGGTCCACGCGCGGCTTCTTCTCGGGGTCGATGGGCTGCATCAGGTCTACTTCCACCTTGAAGGGCCCGCTGCCCAGCACGGCGATGTCCTCGTCCACGTTCTCCTTCTCGCTCTGGAAGTTGCCGTGGAGCGTGAGACCCAGGGTGTCCACCCACAGCTTGCGCAGCGCGGACTTGTCGGGACCGCCCACGGCAATCTGCTGGATACCAAGGACCTTGAAGGGACGTGCGCTCACCAGGGGGCTCCTCTACCCAACCGGGCTACCGCGGTGTTCGCTCACCGGCTCGGGTGGTCGGGCGCCCGGACCATACACCGCGTTCGCGCGGGACGCATGCGCTGGCGAGGCGGCGTCAGGGCCGCTCCATGCCGTGCTCCACCAGCCACGCCAGCGGGTCGATGGCGTTGTCGCGGTAGGGCCCTGGGAACGGCGCGCGGCCATCCCTTCCGCGCTGCCGCACCTCGAAGTGCAGGTGTGGGTACATGCCCCGGAACTTGCCGTTGTTCGAGTTGCCCACGCGGCCCAGCTTCTGGCCTGCCGCGAGCGCCTGTCCCACCTCCACCAGCACCTCGTCGAGGTGAGCGTAGAAGCTGAAGTCGTCGCTCTCGGGGTGGTAGACGACCACGGCGTTCCCATAGCCCAGGAACCCGTGCAGACGCTCGGCGTCCGACGCCACGTTCAGCACGATGCCGCGCCTCGCCGCGAGCACCGCCGCCCCGCGCTCGGCGTTGAAGTCGAGCCCCGCGTGGAACTGTCGTCGCCGTCTCAGGCGCGCCCGTCGGTAGCCGAAGCCGCTGGCCACGCGGCCGCCCTCTACGGGAGCCACCGCCGGCTCGAGCGCGGAGCCCGTCAGCACCAAGCGCGGCAGCGCCAGCTTCACGGGAAAGCGCGCGTGCACCGGGTCCAGCGGCTCGGGCAGCGAGGAGATGAGGTCGGGCGCTGCCCCCGCGGTGCTACCTACTGCGAGCGAAGCCGCGAGCGCCAACAAGAGCGCGCTGGGCATGCGTCGGGTGAGGCTGGCCCGGGGCCGGCGGCTGGGGGGGGAAGTCAGCACGGGCGGACAGGATGACCACCAAATCTATCGGCGTAAACCCCCCGAGTGTCGATCAGGGCGCCGGCGACCCTGCGGCGATGGTAGGGACCCCGTCCTCCACCCAGCTGGTGAAGAACTCCGTGATGAGCGCCTCGCCCGGCGGGTCCGTGGACACGAAGTGCCCGCCAGCGTACTGCACGAGGCCCACGGTGTGCATCGCACCGCTGCCATTGCCCATGACGGGAGCGGCCACGGAGGGCAGCCCATGCGCCTGGTGATCCGGGATGCGCGCGAGGTACGGCGACACCTGCGGGAACCCACCCGCCAGCCCCAACGCTTCGATGGTGAGCGGGGGGGTGAACGGGTCCGACACGCCCTCGGTCTGCAGAATGCTCTTGGGTGCGAAGCCTGGGCGCGGGGCGCGGTGAATCAGGTGGGCGTAGCTGGCTGTGTCGGCGACATCCACCCACGTGGTGAGCAACGCGAGAAGCGGGTGCTCGTAGACCATGTGCTCGCGCACGAGGGGGTCCATGCCCACACCGGGTAGACCCAGCGCGAGGGTGAGGATGTCGGCGATGTTGATCGGCTCGGTCTTGTCGACCACCGCGATGACGAACACGGCGCCGGCGCCGCTCAGCACACCACCCTGCGCTTGGTCGTCGATGGCCAGGAAGAGGGGTCCGTTCACGCCACCCTGCGAGTGGCCGTAGAAGTAGATCTTGCTGGTGTCGAACGTGACCGGCGCCGCGCGACCCGTGACCGTGATGGGCACCGCGAGCGCGTCGATCAAGCGGGCTTGCTGCACCACGTCGAGCGCCGACTGCCGCGCGTTGTCACGCAGCGAGAGCGGGTTGAGCACGTTGAACACGGGGATCGAAGGGTCTCCGCCGCCGGGCAGACGCTCACCGTGGTGAATCTGGTCGACGCCCATGACGGCGATGCCCTGCTCGGCGAGCATGGCGCCCACGCCGTTGCGTGCGTAGCTGCGGTAGTCGCCGCCCGTGCCGTGCGCGTAGAGCACGATGGGGTAGCCCTCGGCCGGCATCGGCACCGTGGACGGTGGGATGGTCAGCGAGAAGCGCACGTCGAACTCGTCCTGCACCACGGGCACGCCGTTCTCGACGACGAAGTTTCCGCCGTCCTCGACGTAGTCGTAGGGCAGGTCCCCCTGCTGGAAGATGGGCGAGGGACCGTAGCGACCGAGCAGCTCCACGTGCGTGCTGGCGCTGGCGTTGGGCTGCCACTCGTCGGGGTCGGCCACCGGCAGCTCGTACTCGTCCATCATGAAGTCGCGGGCCGCGAGGAGCTCGTTGTAGGCCGCGCTGGTGGTGAACACGGCCATGCTCAGGATGTCGGCCTCGGCGACGCCAGCGTTGGCCAGCGCGGTCAGTGCAGGCGCGTGGATGGCACGCGCGGACACCACGTTGGCGTCGCTGGTGTCGTCGCCCAGCAGGGCCTCGAAGTCGAGGTCGCGCTCGTAGTCGCCACCCGCGTCGGGCTTGACGTCCCGCGTGACCACCACGGCGTACGTGGTGTCCCACTCGAGCGGGACGCCGAACACCGGCAAGACCGCCACGCAGTGCTGCGGCCAGTAGCGGGTGGCCTCGTCGCGGTAGCTCACGTTCACCGCGTGGCGCGTGCCCACGTTCGGGCTGTCCGCGTCCACGTTCATGAGGAACACCGACGCGTCCGCGTCTTGCGCGGCTGCGGCGTCCGCCGGAAGGGTGCTGGTGTCCACGCTGGCCGAGAAGCGCAGGTAGGTGCCGCCGTTGATGGAGTAGCCGCGCGTGTCGGCCTCGATGGCGTTCAGGTACCGTCGCACCAGCTGGTTCTCACGCGGCTGGGGGAACTCGGAAACGTCCAGGGTGCCATCCGGGTTGCGGCGCACGTCGCTGGGCCACGGAAGGTCGAAGAAGGCATGGGTCGCGGGGTCACGCGGCAGCGCGAACACCGCGCGCACCGCAGGCGGCTGCGGACCGCCATCCACGTCCATGTCGGAGACGTCGTTGTCGCCCACGCCCATGTCCATGGTGTTGCCATCGGAGCTGCCGCAGCCCCCGACCAGCGCGCCCATGAGACCCAGCCCCAGCACCAACCTGCGCCACGGCGCCCCGCACGAAAAGCGATCCATCGGGTCAGTGTACTCGCCCGTTTCGCGCGGGGAAAGAGCGGATCCGCTCAGGAAGCGTGGTCGAGCTTGGCGCGGGCCCCCCACGCGGCACACGTCGTCCGCGCGGCGGCATGATGGTGGGCGGCTTCCTCCGGCCGACCGAGGAGCCGTAGGCTGCGCTCCAACAATTCGTGCGCGGTGACGGTCTCCACCACCCACGCGTTCGCCACGGACTGTGTCAGAGCCTCCTCGAAGGCGCGGTGGGCCCCTTGCAGGTCACCGTCCAAGCGATGCAGCTCGCCTTCCACCAGCAGCACGCGGTGAGCAAAGTTGATGGGAGCCTGCCCCGAGAGTTCACGCAGGGCGGAGAGACTCTCTTCGATGCGCGGCCGGATGTGTGCGCGCTCGGCGTCACTCAGCTCGTCCCACGCGGCTGCGGCCGAGAGCGCCGCGAACTGATGGCACAGTGGGACCATCCAACAGGAGGGCACCGCGTCGAGATGCGCGCGGGCGATCTCGAGGTGCATCGACGCCTCACGGGGGCGCCCGAAGTAGAAGCGCGCCATCCCCATCGCCACACGATGCACACAGATGCTCCCGCGCGCGTCGGTGGCCTCGGCGGCAGCCAGGGCAGCAGCCTCCGAGAAGCGCTCGTCGTCCAGGTTCCATGGCTCCGGCTTGGCCCCGGTCAGCCCCTTCAGCAGCTGCTCGAACGGGGCGTGCAGGTGGATGGCGTTGATCTGCCCGAACGACCGGATCTGCTGGCCGAGCCACAGCGCATCATCGCACAGCGGCGCAAGGCTCTGCCCAGCAGCGAAGGCCATGTACGTGGACATGTGCGCCGCATAGGAGCCATATTCGAAGTCCCCCGTGCGCTGGGCCAGGTCGAAGACCGCGCGCGACGAGACCACCACGGAGCGCAGCGGCACGATCCAAGGGCACACGAAGTTGAACACCACGTGGCGCGTAGCGGCCTCGAGGCTGCGGTCCTCCCAGCGGTCGAGCAGCTTGATGGCCAGCTGCCCCCAGCCGTGAGAGACCGGGAACATGCCGGCCGAGTTGAGGATCAGCCCGAACAACGCCAGCGCGTTGGGCGTGGCCGTGGACAGCCCCTTTTCGATGGACGTGGTCACCAGGTTGCAGGCCATCAGTGCGAGCAGCCGCTGCTGAGCGAAGAACGCAACGGGGCAGAGGCGTACCTGAATGCGCATGGCCGCCAGCACCTGAGGATCGCGCGCGTCGGGCAGCGCCGCGAGGCCCTCCTGTCCGACACGCGTCAGGTCTTCGAGCGCACGACCGAAAGCGGCACCCACGGACGCCTCGTCGGGATCGCGTGGAAGGTGCACCCCCAGCAGCCCGAGCACGGCGAGCCCGGCATCGATGGCCGCGATGTACTCATGGCGGCCGGCGAGCGCGTCGATCTGCACCACCCAGGCCGTCATCTGGTCCAACAGGGTGCGACTGTTCGCCTTCACCTGGGCGATGCGCTCGTCCATGACCGCCCAAGCGGCGTTGAGATACGCTGCCTCCGCAGCACCGGCGTGCAGCCCCAAGCTGGTCTCGTAGTCGCTCGTCCAGCAGTCGTCCGGTAAGAGCGCGATGCCGTCTTCGAAGCAGCGCAGAGCCAGGGGGAACGACGCGGCCTGCCGCGCCTGGCGCCCCGCCAAGAGGTGCATCCGCGCTGCTGCGATGCGCTCCTGAGGTTCACTCAGCAGCGACCCGGCGGCTGCGAGGTGTCGCACCGCGTCGAAGAGCCAAGCACCTGGCGCTGCCTCCTCGACCAGGGTGGAGAGCGATCGGCCGAGCGCGAGGTGCAGGGCGGCCGTGCGCTCGGAAGACAGCTGGGCCAGCACGGACTCGCGCATGCGGTCGTGATAGATGCCCACGCGATCGCCGGCGCGCACGCCCGCGCTCTGCACGAAGTGGGCGCGATGCAGCGCGGAGAGCACACGGGGCACATTGCCATCGAGCCCTGCAGCGCGGCAGGCCACAGTACGGGGGATGGGGTTGTTGGCCACAGCCAGCACCTCGACCAGCGCCCGCTCTGGACCCGGCAGCGCCTGCGCCCGCTGCGCGAGGGCATCGTCGAGGCGCACGGTCCTCGGGTCGCTGCCGCGTTGCTGCGTGGCGGAGAGAGCGAGCTCTTCCAAGAAGAAGGGGACACCCCCCGACTCGGCGGCAATGGCACCTGCCAGCGTCTCGGGCAGACCGAGAGAGCGCAGTGTCAGGCGCGCGAGGTCTTCGGCTTCTGCCGCCGAGAGCGGGCCCAGCTCGAGGAACACCGCGCGGCTCGCGGGCAGTTCGCCCACGGTCGTGAGGAAGCGCGCCGCGTCCGCGGACTCCGCGGCCTCTTTGGGTCGCAGCGACAGCGCGAGCAGGAGCCTCGGGGGCGCCCCGTGCAGGAGCTTCCAAAGCAGCGAGAGGCTGTCCGCGTCGGCCCACTGTAGGTCGTCGATTTCGAGCACCAGCGGCTGCTGCCCAGCGAGCTTCACCAACAGCTGGTAGAGCGCCTCGAGGACGCGCCGACGGAGCTCGAGCGCGGGCACCGTGGTTCCGTCCGACGCCCGCGCACGGCCATGCCGAGCGAGCACGGGAAACACCTGCGTCAGCTCGTCGAACCAGGGAGGGAGGACCCGCGCGAACTCGTGCTCGTCATACGTGGAGAGGCGCACCGCGAGCGCGTCGATCATCCCGTCGAAGGCCTTGTACGGAACCGACTCCCGCTCGTAGCAGCGACCCCGCAGCACCAGCACATCGCGTCCACCCTGCGGCTCGTCGAAGCAGCTGTGCACCAGCGCGCTCTTTCCGAGCCCCGAGCCCCCTTGCACCAGGGCGACGACGCTGGCCCCGTCGCACACGCGCGCGAGCGCGCTCTGGAGCACCTCGCGCTCGCGCGAGCGCCCCACCAAGGGGTGGCCCGACATACTCTCCGCCGTGTGCTGCCGAGCGAAGCCCAGGGCCCCGCGGATCTCGGCGATGGAGGGGCGCTCGTCGGCATGACGCGCCAACAGACGATGGCAGATGTCCGCGATCTCGCGCGGGACGTCGGCGACCACGTTCTCGAGCCGCGGCGCCTGCGGAACGTTGACCCACTTGTCGGCGACGGGCAGTTGCCCGCTGAGCAGCTGGAACATCACGCACCCGAGGGCGAACAGGTCCGACTCCGGCGTGGCCGACGCGCCGATCCATAGCTCGGGTGCCATGTAGGGCGGCGTCCCGATCACCGAGCGTTCGCTGTGCAGCCGGGTGCTCTGGCCGATGCGCTGTGCGAGCCCGAAGTCCAGGATGCGGACGTCGCCGTTGGGCTCCACCAGGATGTTGCTGGGCTTCAGGTCCTGGTGGACCACGCCGCGCTGGTGCAGGTACTCGAGCGCATCCAGGATCTGCGCCAGCGTGTGGCCGAAGAATTCGAGGTCGCACACCGGCGTGTCGATCCTCGGTCCCACGGGCTCGGCCATCGTCTCGGCGTCCGAGCTGACACTCGGCCTCGCCACCCGGGTCGCGGAGTCGGCCGCTCGGAGCACCGCGCGAGGGCCGCTCACGTAGGCGTCGTCGATGGTCCGGCGAATTGGTGAAGAACCACAGTCCGTCGTGGCAGCCCAGTTCGTACAGCGGCACCAGGTTTCGGTGCGAGAGGTCCGCCACCGCGCGGAACTCGTTCTTGAAGAGCAGCAGCCGGTCCGGCGCGATCTCGCGCACGCGCAGCGTCTTGAGCGCCACCCTCCCGCCGTGCTCGGTGTCGATGGCCTCGTAGACGTCACCCATTCCCCCGTGGCCGATGAGGCCGACCACGTCGTAGCGCCCGACGCGCACGGGGACCTTTCCGACGGCTTCTCGCAACGAGGAGGATTCCATGGATGGGTCCGCCCATGAGACACCATTCCCACCGGGTTGAAAAGTCAGACCCGCAAACGCTGGCTAGAGGTGCGCGCTGCCGAGGGGCGCACGTTCGCACGCCAAGAGCGCTTCGTAGTAGCGCCGAGCGGGGTCGCTGAGCGGCCGAGCCGAAAGGACGCGCGCCAACCGCCGCGTCTCGAAGGCCCGCGCGAGCCGCATCTGCAGCACCCAGCGGAGCCGCAACGGGTCCTCCTCCATCAGCAAGCGGTCGCTCGTCTCCTGCAGCCGGGCGTGGACGCGTGCTTCTCGGGAGTCGAGCAGCGCCGCCACGGCAGAAGCGTTCGCACTCAGCGTCGCCTCGAAGTCCGCGCGGAAGGGGTCCAGCAGCTCCGGCCAGCGTGTCGCCACCGACAGACGGATGGCATGGAGCGCGTCTTCCTCCGCCACCAGCTGCTCGTCGATGCGGGCGGCCAGCGTGTCCAGCTGAGCCTCGGCGGACACGCGAGCCGCGGCGACAGCGCTCTCTTCGGCGAGCCCCAGACGCGCGCCCAGTGCGGCGATCACGGCGTCGTCCTCCGGCGTGTTGTAGTTCGTCGGCGGGACCTCGTTGCTCGCCGCGGCTGAGAGGTCGAGCGAACGCAGAAAGCGCTCGCTGGTGGTCGACGGCATGTCGATCGACTCGGAAGCCATGCGTGCGCGCGTGTGCGCCTCGAGCAGCCCGATGCGTCCGTCTGCGTCCAGATCAATCCCGGTGGCGGACTGCCCGTCACGCGTCTGCCCACGCAGCGCGTGCAGCAGGTGCAGCGCGTAGCCCTCTTGGGCTTGGCGGTCGGGGTTCGCGTCGCAACCGTTGGACTCGTGCTCGGCCGAGGTGGCGAAGAGCCCGCACGCGCCATGCCGGGCCGGACCCGCGCTGACGTCGGCGCCCGCGAAGGCGAGCTCGGCGAAGCCGCCACCGAAGCACGCCGTGATGACGAAGCGCGCGCTGCGCCGTGCATCCGGGCTGGCCACTGCGGCGGCGAGCTCGCGGGCGTCGAACGAGCTGTCCTCCCAGAGCAACACGTAGTTCTCGGCGGGGCTCTCGCCCACGTCTCCGTGCGCCGCGATGAACACGTCCAGCCGCTCCCCTGGGAGCGCCAGCTGCCCCTGCAGGGTGGCCAACACGGCGGCGGCCTCCGCCGGCGCGTCCACTTTCAGACGCGGGATGCGAAAGCGCGCGTCACGCTCCGGGCGAGGGTCGAGGAGCCTGCCCAGCTCGGCACGCAGGCCCTGGTGGGCGTCGCCATCGGGCTCGGCCGCAGGGTCCAGCACCTGAACGGCGCGCACCCCCGGCCCCCCCGCGAACAGCACGGCCCCCGGCACCTCGCGCGCGCCCGCCAGCTCGACGAACAGCGCGAGGTCCTGCTCGAGCTGCACCTGGGTGGCGGTCGGGTCGGCGCCACCACCCACAGCGAGCCAACGCAGCACCCCACGCTGAGAGAGGTCCACGGCCGCGAAGGACCGACCCGCGACCGTGCCCGCGCGCTCGGTGGCGACACTCACGCTGTTGCCCGACGGCGCCGACGCCGGCGTCGTGGCCGCTCCGTGCTGGGCCGACCAGGTGGCGAACAGGGTCCCCCCGGCGACCCCGCCCAACACGAACAGCAGCGCTCCGCGTGCGCCCGGCCCAGCCCACCACCTGTCTCGTCGCTCGCTGCCGGCCGGGTTCATGGGGCCTGCGTATCAGCTCGCTTCCATGCATGCTATCCCTCTCCGCGTGTCGCGTGCCCTGCCCCGCTTCGTGCCCCTCTCCGCGAGCGAGCTCGCGCAGGCCCAGCCGAGCACCGTCCTGTTCCTGGGCGACGTCCGCGTGGAGCAGGGTCCCGAGGGCGCAGCTGCGCGGCTGGTCCAGGCCACGGGCGGCACACTGCCAGGCCGCTTGGAGTCAGGAGCGGCCGCCGGTCAGCCCACCATCACGGCGCGCGCGGTGCGTGGCGACGGAACAGTGCTGGACGTGTCGCTCGGGCCGCTGCTGGGCGGCGTGTCGTCCCCTCCCGTCGCCGGCGTGTTCGTCTACGGCACGCTGATGCACGGCGAAGAGCGCGAAGGAGCCATCCGCAGCGTGCTGCCATCCGTCGCCCCGGTCGACGGATGGGTGACGGGCGCGCTCGTCCACTTGGGCGCCTGGCCCGGCCTCGTCGGCGGCGAGGGTCGCGTCCACGGGGAGCTGTTCCTCACCCCGGAGCTCGCACCGCTGCTGGCCGTGTTGGACCCCATCGAGGACTTCACGGGGTTCCACACGCTGCCCACCGAGTACGTGCGCGTGGTGCTCCCCGTGGCCACGGTCAGCGGGCGAGTGTGGGCTTGGGGCTATCGCTACGTCGGCGACATCACCCACGCTCTCCCCATCCCCGGTGGCCGCTGGCGCGACGCACCACGCCGCCTGGGGAATGCACGCCGCTCGTGACGCGGTATAGGGAGACCATGTCCGCGCGCCCTCTCCCGCTGCTGCCCGCGCTCGTGATCGCTACCGCCCTGGCCGAGGCCCTGGGCCTTGTCGTCGCGCGGGCGCTCTCCGTGCTGGTGGCCAACGCCGCCGTCGAGCCCGGCAGCACGGCCGCGAGCTTCTTGCCGCTGCTGGGCGTGCTGGGGGGGCTGCTCGAGGGGCTCATGCTGGGTGTGGCCCAGGGTGTGGTCCTGGCGCGACACGGATACACCAACGTCCGTTCGTTCGCGTTGGCCTCCACGCTCGGGATGGGCATCGCGTGGGGCCTGGTCATGGTGCTGGCGGCGCTCGAGCCCGCCGTGCCCACGTCGCCGGGGCTCGACTTGCTGGTGGCCATGCTGGCGGGGGCTGGGCTCGGAGCCATCCTAGGCCTGCTCCAGCGGCGCGTGCTCTCGCCCGTGCCCGGACGCTTCGCGCTGCACAGCGCGCTCGGCTGGTGCGCCGGCTTGGTCGCCACCCTCTTCGTGGAGCAGTTCGTGCCCACCGCCGCGTCGGACGGCTACAGCTTCGCGGCCAGCGCGCTGGGCGGGGCGCTCACCGGCGGCATCGTGGGCCTGGTCGTCGGCGGGGCCTTTCCACGCACCCGGCTCGTCGCGCCCGACGTCGCCTGAAGCGCGGCTCCGCGCCGCGGCCACGGTGCGCACCCCGCAGCGGGCTGCTACGGTCGCCCCAGATGACCAAGTCGATCGGTATCGGGCTCGTGGGTTGTGGCGTTGTGGGGACGGGGCTCCTCCAGCTGCTGAAGGAGAACGCGTCTGCCATCGAGGGCCGCCTCGGCGTGCCGCTCGACGTGCGCCGCATCGCCGTGCGCGACATCGGGAGCGTGCGCAGCGAGCTGGTGCCGCGCGAGAAGCTCACCACGGACCCGATGGAGCTCGTGAACGACCCCGAGATCCAGGTCATCGTCGAGGTCATGGGCGGCGTCGAGCGGGCGTACGAGGTGGTGCGCGCCGCCATCTTGGCCGGCAAGCACGTGGTCACCGCCAACAAGGCGCTGCTCGCCGAGCGCGGCGCCGAGATCTGGAACCTCGCCGAAGAGCAGGGCGTGGACCTCTACTACGAGGCGGCCGTGGCCGGCGGCATCCCCATCATCCGCGTGCTGCGCGAGGCGCTCGCGTCGGAGCGCATCCTGGCCATCCGCGGCATCGTGAACGGCACCAGCAACTACATCCTCTCGCGCATGACCGAGGAGGGGCTCTCGTTCGACGTGGCCCTCGCCGAGGCGCAGGCCGCGGGCTACGCCGAAGCCGACCCCACGCTCGACGTGGGGGGCGGCGACGCGTGCCACAAGATCGCCATCCTCGCGACGCTGGCCTTCGGGCAGCGCGTGCCGGCCGACCAAATCCCCACCGAGGGCATCGACCGCCTCTCGCCCGTGGACATCACCTTCGCGCGGCGGCTCGGCTTCATCATCAAGCCGCTCGCCGTGGCGCGCGTGGCCGGCGACGCCCTCGACTTGCGCGTGCACCCTGCCCTGGTCCCCGTGGAGGCCACCTTGGCCACCGTGCACGGCGCCCTCAACGCCGTGGCCATCGAAGGCGCGCTCTTGGGCCCCGTGCTCATGAGCGGCCCCGGCGCAGGCGCTGGCCCCACCGCCACCAGCGTGGCGGGCGACGTGCTGGACATCGCGCGCAACCTCGAGTGCCGCGCGCACTCGCGCGTGCCGGCGCGAGGCTTCCGCCGCGTGGCGCTGAGCGACGCCAAGCTGCGCGACATCGGCGACCATCGCGGCCGCTTCTACCTGCGCCTCACGGTGGACGACCGCCCGGGCGTGCTCGGCGCGGTGACCAGCGCCCTGGGCGACAACGACGTGTCCATCGAGCAGATGTTCCAAGAGGGCGGCTGGCAGCGCGGCAAGCGCAGCGACACCGGCCCCGTCTCCGTGGTGCTGCTCACGCACCGCGCCACGGAGCGCAACGTGCGGGCCGCCCTGGCCGTCATCGAACAGCACGACGCCATCGTGGCCCCCACCCAGCTGCTGCGCATCGAGGAGTAGCGCCTCGCGCGGGAGCAGCGCGGCGCTCGCGAGCGTGGCGCGCCAGCAGGTGGTGGGTGTTGGCGCCTCGCCGCAGCTGGCAGGGCGCAGCGCTTCGGCGTGGAGCTCTTGCTCCACCTCCACCCGCACCGCACCGCCAAGGGTCTCTAGCGTGACCTGCCGCGTGCTGCCGACGCTCACCGAGTGCAGTTCGCCCACCACAGCCTCGAAGGCACGTTCGTCGGTCTCCGTGCGGTAGGCCACGCTGGCAGCCTGCACCCACGCGGGGTCCTTGGTGCAGCCGCGCAGCCGCGCAGGAGTGTGCACGCGGTGCTGTCCCTGGGCGCTCAGGAAGGCCTCGGCTTCGTCCACGCCCACGCGCCCGTAGCAGTGCCCATCGGGCAGGCTCAGCACCACCGGCGCGAAGCGGTGTCCACCCAGGTGGCTCGTCTGCCAGGTGACGGGAAGCTCCGAGGCGGAGTGCGCGCCGCTCCCGGCCACGAGCGCATCGAACAGGGGGTTGCCCTGCAGCGCGCAGCAGACGTCGCGGCGGCCGTGCGTGCACACGAGGGTCAGCGCCCGGCCCTCGGGCGTGGCGCCCGGCAGCGCGCCGTTGGTGAGCCAGGAACCCACGTCCACGCTGGGCAAGTCTTCCAGGCGCTCGAGCGGGAGGCGCGACACGAAGTGGCCGACTCGACAGAGGTACACGGCGATGCTCCCGCGCGTCCGCCGCGGCGCACGGATGAACTGCAGGCGGAGCCCCGGGTGGCTTGCTCCACGGTTGCCAAGAAGGCGCGCACGGCCTCGGGCAGCTCGCTCGCCAGAATCTTGCTGGCCCAGCTCCCGCGTACCTCCACCAACAAGAAAGCCGACGCCTCGGGCGCGGTGCCCAGCATCGGCTCGCCTTGCTCGGCGCTCACCAGCGCGCAGCGCGCGCCGCTCACTTTTCCGCGGGGATGGGCAGCGGACGCGCCATCTCTTCGGCGGCGGCGTCCGTACGCCCCTGCCGTCCCGCAGCGATCTTGGCGTTCCAGGCCTCGTGCTGCGCGGAGTACCCCGCCAGCAAGCGCTCGATCTGGCCGGCAAGCGCCGTCCACTGCGCCTTCTCGGCCGGGGCCGTGGCCGCAGCGAGCGCTGCACCCACCTGCTCCGAAGCGAAGCGCATGCGCGCCGCCGCCTCGTAGAAGTTGTCGCGTTTCGCGAACCCGGCCGCCTGGTTGAGCCAGACGGCGACGGTCTGCGTGTCGAGGGAGTCGGTGTGGTTGGCCATAGAGTGCTCGCGAACCGGTGTGATACCAGACCCGCGCGCCGGAGTCAGCCCTTGAGGGCCTCTGCGCCGCCGATGATCTCCATCAGCTCGGTGGTGATGGCCGCCTGACGCGCTCGGTTGTACTTGAGCGTGAGCCGGTCGATCATGTCGGAGGCGTTGTTGGTGGCGGAGTCCATGGCGGTCATACGTGCGCCGTGCTCGGAGGCCACGGACTCGAGCAGGCCGCGGAACACCTCGACCTCGACGTACATGGGCAGCAGCCGGTCCAGCAGCTCGGGCTTGCCGGGCTCGTAGATGAAGTCGCCACCGACGTCGCCGCCTTCGGGGACTTCCGCCGGCACGATGGGCAGGAGGGACTCCACCCGCACGTCCTGCGAGATGGCGCTCTTGAACTCGTTGTAGACGAGGTAGCAAGCGTCGAGGTTCTCGGAGGTGTACTCGTCGATGATGAAGCGAGCGATCTCTCCGGCGCGCTCGACCGAGAGGTTCTCGAACACCCCGGTGAACTCGTGGCGGATGTCCGCGTCACGGCGACGCAGGTGGTCGCGACCCTTGCGGCCGATGACCGCGAAGCAGACCTTCACGCCCGCCGCCTCGAGCTCGCGCCAGCGGCGGTCCGTGGCCTTGGTGATGCCCGAGTTGAACGCGCCCGCGAGACCGCGGTCGCTCGTGATGACCACGAGCATGACGTTCTTCTCGGCACGCCGCTGGAGCAGCGGGTGCATGGTCTCGGCCTCGTCCTCGTTGGTGCGCGCCGCGACCGAGCTCAAGACCTCGTAGGTCTTGATGGCGTAGGGGCGCAGCTCTTGGATGGCCTGCTGCGCCTTGCGGAGCCTCGCGGCGGCCACCAGCTTCATCGCGCGCGTGATCTTCTGCGTGCTCTTGACGCTGCCGATCCGCTTGCGAATCTCTTTGAGGTTCGCCATGGCGGCTTACTTCTTTCCGGCTTCGAACGTGGCGGAGAAGGCCTCGAGCGCGCTCTCGATTTCCTTCTCGAGGTCGCCGTCGATCTTGCCCTTGCTCGAGATGGTCTCGAGGATGGACTTGCGCTCGGACTTCAGCCACGAGAGCAGCTCGGACTCGAAGCGCTTGATGGCGTGGAGCGGGAGCTTGTCCAGGTAACCGTGCGTGCCCGCGAAGATGGCGACCACCTGCTCGGCCACGGGGACCGGCTGGTACTGGCCCTGCTTCAGGAGCTCGGTGAGGCGCTCACCGCGCGCAAGCTGCTGCTGGGTGGCGGCGTCCAGGTCCGACGCGAACTGCGCGAAGGCCTGCATGGCGCGGAACTGAGCCAGCTCGAGGCGCAGCGTGCCGGCCACCTGCTTCATGGCCTTGATCTGCGCGTTACCGCCGACGCGGGACACGGAGATACCCACGTTGATGGCCGGGCGCACACCCGAGTTGAAGAGGTCGGACTCGAGGAAGATCTGGCCGTCCGTGATGGAGATGACGTTCGTCGGGATGTAGGCCGACACGTCGCCGCCCTGCGTCTCGATGATGGGGAGCGCGGTGAGCGAGCCGCCCGAGTCCGGGATCTTCTTGGCGACCTTGGTGCCGCCAGCGGCCTTGGCGGCCTTCTCGGCCTCGTGCTTGGCCTCGCCGCCCATGAAGACCTCACGGCCAGCGCGCGTGGGCTCCTCGTCCTTGTCGAAAACGGCCCACTCTTCGGCCATCTTGGCGGCGCGCTCCAGCAGGCGGCTGTGCACGTAGAACACGTCACCCGGGTACGCCTCGCGGCCCGGCGGGCGGCGGAGGAGCAGCGAGAGCTCGCGGTAGGCCACGGCCTGCTTCGAGAGGTCGTCGTAGATGCAGAGCGCGTGCATGCCGTTGTCACGGAAGTACTCGCCCATGGTCACGCCGGTGTAGGGCGCGATGAACTGCAGCGGGGCGGCCTCGGAGGCGCCGGACACCACCACGATGGTGTACTCGAGCGCGCCGGCGGCGCGGAGCTTCTCGACCACGTTCGACACGGTCGACTGCTTCTGACCGATCGCCACGTAGACGCAGAACATGTTCTGCCCCTTTTGGTTGATGATCGCGTCGATGGCGACGGCGGTCTTGCCCGTCTGGCGGTCGCCGATGATGAGCTCGCGCTGACCGCGACCCACCGGCACCATGGCGTCGATGGCCTTGAGGCCCGTCTGCATGGGCTCGGTCACCGGCTGGCGGCCGATGATGCCGGGCGCCTTCAGCTCGATGCGGCGCGTGAGCTTGGCCTCGATCGGGCCCTTGCCGTCGATGGGCTGGCCGAGCGAGTTCACCACGCGACCGACCAGCTCCTTGCCGACCGGAACCTCGACGATGCGGCCGGTGCGCTTGACCGTGTCGCCCTCGCGAATGGAGCGCGAGTTGCCGAGCAGGGCCACACCCACGTTGTCCGTCTCGAGGTTGAGGATCATGCCCAACAACCCGCCGGGGAACTCGACGAGCTCGCCGGCCATCGCGCTCTCGAGGCCGTGGACGCGCGCGATGCCGTCACCGACCGTGAGCACCGTGCCGGTCTCCACGACGTCGACCGCCTTGTCGTAGTTGGCGATCTGCTGCTTGATGATGTTCGAGATTTCTTCGGCGCGAAGCTGCATTGGGGGCTCCCTAGGGTGAGCGGCCGTGAGGCTGAGGTTTTACTGAGCGAGGAGCTGCTCTTTGAGCTCGGTGAGGCGATTGCGAACGCTGCCGTCGAAGACCTTGTCGCCGACCCGCGTGATGACACCAGCGATGATCGACGGGTCCTGCTTGCGGACGACGACGACCTTCTTGCCGGTGACCTTCTCGAGCACCTTCTGGAGCTCGAGGTAGTACTTCTCGGGCATGGGCGCCGCGGTGGTGACCTCGGCCTCCACCTGCCCCGTGGCCGTCTGCGCCAGCCCGTTGAACGCGGCTGCCAGCTCGGGCAGCAGCGCCATGCGGCCACGGTCGGCCAGCAGCTTGAGCGTGTTCTTGAGGAGCGGCGGTGCAGCCAAGCGGGTGGCTACCTGGTCCAGCACCTTCTGGCGCGACTCGGCGGACACCGAGGGGTTCTCGAACAGGTCGCGGAGCGTGTCGCTGCTGGCCCACGTCTCGGCGAAGGCGGCCAGCGCCTTGTGCACCGTGGGGGTCTGCTTGGCCTCTTCGGCCAGCTCCAGCAGGGCCTTGGCGTAGCGCCGACTGATGGTTGCGTTGCTCACGCCTGCTTCTCCTGGGCAGCGCCCTCGGCGGCTACCTCGTTGAGGCGAGCCAGGTAGACGTCCGCCAGGCGCGTCTGGTCGGCCGGGGTGGCCTTCTCGCGAAGCACGGCCTCGGCGGCGACCATGGCCGACTCCACGGCTTCTTTGGTGAGGTCTTCCCGCAGCTGCTTGAAGCGCTGCGCAATGACGAAGTCGGCGTCCTTGCGGATGCGCGCCGCCTTCTTCTCCGCTTCGGCCACGATGCGGTCGCGCTCGGCCTCGCCGGCCTTCACCATGTCGGTGCGGATGGCGTCCAGCTCGTCGTCCAGCCGCTCGAGGCGGCTCTGGAACTCGCGCTGCTTCGCCTCGGCCTCGGCCTTGAGGCGCGCGGCCTCGGCCATGGCCTCCTGCATGTCCTCGCGCTTCTTCGCCAGCTGCGGGTTCACCTTGGTCTTGATGACCCAGACGAAGATCCCGAACAGGATGAGGAAGTTGAAGACCGAGCCGTACAGCTCGGTGATGTGCTCGTTGTGGAGCAGGCCCTCGAAGGTGAGCGCTTCGCCGTGACCGCCGCCGTGGGCGTCGGCCGACGGGGCCGCTTCGTGGGCGGCCTCTTCGCCGTGCTGGGCGCCCGCGAGCGCGGCCGGCGCGAGGGCCGCGAGGGCCAGCGCGAGGAGGAGAGAGGACGTGGACCGCGTCATCATTGAACCTCTCGCTGCAGCAGCTTGCCGGCGATGGAGCGCGCGAGGACGGGCACCTGGGCCTGCAGCTCGCGGCGCAGCTTGTTGGCTTCACTCTCGAGCTGTGCGTCCGCGTCCGTGAGCTGCTTCTGGGTCTCGGTCTGGACCGAGGACAGGATGCTGGCCTCCAGCTTGGCCCCCTCGGAGCGCAAACGGTCGCGCTCTTCGCCAGCCTTCACGCGAATCTCGCGCATCTTCTCTTCGAACTCGTTGCCGGCACCAGCCGCGTCGGCCTCGAACTGCTTGGCAGCGTCCTTGGCGCCGTCGATGGCCTCTTCACGCGCCTCGAAGACCTTGAGCAAGGGCTTGAAGATGAGCGTGTGGAGGACCAGCAGCGCGACGAAGAAAAGCCCCATCTGGACGACGAGCGTCGCGTCCAGGTCGATCATGGAGCCTCCGGAGAGGAGGGTGCTCGTCAACAGGGTCATGGTGGAGTCTTCTTGGTGAGCGGCGAGCGCGGGCTCGAAGGGGTGGCTCGGCGCGCCGCGGCCTGGGTGACCGGGATGCGCGGGGTGGGGGCAACCACGGCAGGGCGTGGGGCCAACGCGGCAGGCAAGACAAGGGATGGCCTGACCGGCGGCGCGCGCGTACGTAGCAGCGTGGGTGGGGTGAGTCAAGCGCCGGTGCGCGATCGAGGAGGTGATCCCGTCCCTTGTTTCATGGCCAATTGCGTATGAAATCGCTCCGGGAGACCGGTCCGGACGACCCCTCGGCATGCCCTCCATGTCGCGTTCTCGTCCGCGCTGTGAACGATCGGGCACACCGCGGTCGGTCTTGGCGGGCGCCCATACTTCGAATCTACGGGTAATGCGATGGCGCACACCCCGACGAAGGTGTGGCCCGAGACTTGTATGTCTGGGTGAATCGCCGCCCCGACCCACACGTCGATCCCCTGGTCAGGACGGCCCGAAGCCGCCACTCTTTCCACTGTCTGTCCCAGCCTACGGAGGCCACTGATGAACCGCACCTCATTCTCTGCCGCGCTCGCGCTCGCCTTGGTCACGGGCCTCGCATCGAACGCTGGGGCCCAGTCCGGCCCAGGAGACGACCTGGTCAGCGGTCAGCTCAGCCAGGCGGGCACCTCCATCGAGTGGGGGACGGCGCGCGGGGTCGTGGACGAGCCCATCGAGGAAGTCATGGGTGTCATCGAGGACTACGCCAACTACGCCGCCTTCCTCCCGCACTTCGCCGCTTCGCGGGTCCTGTCGCGGCGCGGCGCGGCCGCGATGGTCTACGTGGAGGTCAACGTCATGCGCAACTCCGCCACCCTCTGGGCGCAGCTGCGGATCCGCCCACGAGCCAACCGCGGGGACACCCGAGTCATCGAGGCCACCATGACCGACGGCAACGTGGACCTCTTCCACGCACTCTGGGAGGTCACGCCGGTGGACGCCGGACACACCATGGTGGAGTTCCGCATCCTGGTGGACCCCGACCTGCCGCTTCCGGCTTCGGTCTTCACGGGCGAGAACGTGAAGGCCGCCCGTCGCACCATCCGCGCGCTGCGCCGCCGCGTCGCCGTGG
Source organism: Sandaracinaceae bacterium (assembly GCA_016706685.1). Taxonomy (NCBI): domain Bacteria; kingdom Pseudomonadati; phylum Myxococcota; order Polyangiales; family Sandaracinaceae; species Sandaracinaceae bacterium. The sequence continues at coordinate 141,753 of JADJJE010000017.1, forward strand.
TGGCCTGAGGGAGCTAGCTCTCAGGTCCGAGAACCAGGAAAGGGCGCGTCGGTCACCGGCGCGCCCTCGTCGTTTGGGGCACGCAGAAACGGAGAGTCGTCGTCGGTGGCCATGTCCTCCGAGGTGGCGACGTCGGCCACTTGGGGGCTGAGTTCCTCCCGAGCGGGTGCCTGGGCGCTTTGCGCTGCGCCCACGGCGTGCTCGAGCGGGTGCACTTCCGCCGGCCCACTCCCCATGGTGCACGAGCCGGTGAACGTGGCGCCCTTGTCGATGAACAGCTGCGGCGTCTCGATGTCGCCATGCACGGCGCCCGGCGCGTGAAGCTCCACCAGCCTGCGAGCGACGACGTTTCCTCGGAGGGTACCGCCCAGAACGATCAGCGCTCCGACGTGCACGTCGGCACGGACGTCCGCCGTGGCGCCCAGGATCAGGACGTCATTGCCGTGGATCTCGCCCGCGAAGCGACCATCGACACGCACTCGTCCCTGAAAGACGAGCTTGCCTTCGTACTCGGTACCCGCGCCGAGCAGCGCGTTGATCTCCGAGAGCCCAGTGAGGTCCGTGTCCGCCATGGATTGGTGGGCGCACCCTACGTAGGTCGCGGGGTGCGGTCAAACGACCCCCGCCACGGAGCTCGCCGCTGCAGGGAAAAGCGCCTCAATACGGGGAGTCGTGATAGCCGGTGGGGCGAACGGAAGGTCCGTCCACCATGGCAGCCATACCCGGCTCGGCCGTGCCGGTGGTCCGGGTGGGCCGACGGATCACCTGCGTGCGCTGCATGATGACCTCCACGAGCATGTTGGGCTCGCCGGTGACCACCCGCACGGAGTTCTGCACGTCGTAGCCGGCCTTCTGGAAGGTGAAGGTCAGCTCACGGCCGCGGACGGCGTCTTCACCGACCAGCTCGCGCTGAGTCGGTGTCACACCAAGGGCTCGGCTGCCGAGCAGGACGGTGGCTCCTGGGGGATCCGAGCGCAGATCGACGACGACGCTGGCGAGCGGCGCTTCTTCGGCAGACGGATTCGCGTTCGGCGCCGTGGCTGGGCTGCCTGCCGGCTGCTCGCCCGCCTCGGGAGGCGTGGTGGGGGAGGCTGGCACCTGCCCGGGCGTCTGGGCCGCCTCCTCCCCCGTGGGGGCCGTGCTGCTGAGGACGGCTGCGGCTGCACCACCTCCCAGAGCGAGCACCAGCAGCAGGGCGATCCACTTCCCAGACCCCCCCTTCTGGTCGTCGCCGTCCAGGTCGCGCTCCAGGCCAGGCAGAGAACCGCTGGCGGCCGCGAAGCCGTTGCTGGGGCTGGACGACGGGAAGCCATGTCCCGGCGTGCCGTTCGGGGTGATCCCCGGGGTGGCACGCATGCCGCTGAGGTCGAAAGCGCCCGAGAGGGCGTAGTTGCCGCTGGTGTTGAGCGGGCTCCCCATCTGGCCGCTGGCGCTCTTGAGCGCCGCCACCAGCTCGTTCATGTCCGAGTAGCGGTTGTTGGCGTCCTTCTCGAGGCAGTTCATGACCACCGCTTCGAGCGCGGGCGGGACGGCCACGCCGTCGTCGCGCACCATCGGCGGCACAGCCTCGCGCATGTGCGCCATGAGGATCTGCACCTGGTTGTCTCGGTCGAACGGCACACGGCCGCAGAGCATCAGGTACAACATGACGCCGAGCGCATAGATGTCGGTGCGGGCGTCCACGTCGCCGCCCTGGATCTGCTCGGGCGACATGTACTTGGGCGAGCCCATGAACAGGCCGGCCTGCGTGAGTTCCTCGTTGGCCTCGACGTCCTTTACCAGACCGAAGTCCAGCACCTTGACGAAGTCCTCTTCATCGCCGTGCCGGGTGAGCAGCACGTTGGCGGGCTTCAGGTCGCGGTGGATGACGCCCATGCCGTGGGCTTCGCGCACCGAACGCGCGATCTGGACGGCGATGTTGATGGCGCGCTCGGGCTCGATCGGCCCCAGCTCCTTGAGCAGCGCAGAGAGCGTGCGGCCCTCCACCAGCTCCATCACGATGAAGTAGATCTCGTCGGTGGTCTTACCGTAGTCGAAGACGGTGACCGTGTTGGGGTGCGACAGCTTCGCGGCGGTGGAGGCCTCTAGAAAGAAGCGCGTCTGGAACTCGGGGTCTTCGTCACCCTTGTAGCGGGGGTCCAGAATCTTGAGGGCCACCTGCCGGCCCAACGGCCGCTGCTGTGCGCGGTAGACGCGCCCCATGCCGCCACGCGCGATCAGATCGATGATCTCAAAGCGGTCATTGATGACGCGTCCAATGAGAGTGTCGGTATTCGACGACGTTTTGGGCGATGGGTCAGCCATGAATTCGGTTTTTCGATTCCCCCAAGGGACGAAACCTTTGGGGCCATTGTCATCTGGGGCGGAGAAATCCGCAACTCTTTTTGCCTAAGGGCGCATTTCTCGTACAGCACTGGCCGGCGCTGGACTGCCCGAGAGAGCGACCCTAGGCGATGAGACGCGGCGGCCACAAGCGTGGATCTAGAAAAAAGGCCGCCGCGTGGCGTTCCACCCCCACGCTCTCTCCGTTGACCACCCCGAGCACGCGTGCTAGATGCGGCGCGCTCGCGGTGGGCCCTCGGCCCCGCACCCGCCCCCTTCACTCACGCCGGTCTGGCGCTCGCCGGACCAGCCCATGGCCCGCGACCGACCGAATGGCCGACGCAAGCCTCATCCTCGAATAGGACGTACCAGGAAATCCCATGGCAGACCTTCAGAACGGACGCATCACGCAGGTCATCGGCCCCGTCGTCGACGTCGAGTTCCCCGCGGGGGCGCTCCCGGAGATTCTCACCGCCGTGCAGGTGAGCAACCCCGCCATCTCCGACAAGAGCTGGAACCTCACCCTCGAGGTGGCGCAGCACTTGGGCGAGAGCACCGTCCGCGCCGTGGCCATGGACTCCACGGACGGCCTGGTGCGCGGCATGAACGTCCGCAACACGGGCGGCCCCATCACCGTGCCGGTCGGCAAGGAGTGCCTCGGGCGCATCCTCAACGTCATCGGCGACCCGGTGGACGAGCTCGGCCCCGTCAACGCCGACAAGCGCATGCCGATCCACCGCGAGGCGCCGCTCTTCGTCGAGCAGAGCACCCAGGTCGAGATCTTCGAGACGGGCATCAAGGTCATCGACCTGCTCGCTCCCTACAAGCGCGGCGGCAAGATCGGCCTCTTCGGCGGCGCCGGCGTGGGCAAGACCGTGCTCATCATGGAGCTCATCAACAACGTCGCGAAGGGCCACGGCGGCGTGTCCTGCTTCGCCGGCGTCGGTGAGCGCACCCGCGAGGGCAACGACCTCCTGCTCGAGATGAAGGAGTCGCTGCTGGACTCCGGTGAGCCCGTGCTCTCGAAGGCCGCCCTGGTCTACGGCCAGATGAACGAGCCGCCCGGCGCCCGCGCCCGCGTGGCCCTCTCGGCCCTCACCGTGGCCGAGTACTTCCGCGACGAAGAAGGCCAGGACGTGCTCCTCTTCGTCGACAACATCTTCCGCTTCACGCAGGCGGGCTCCGAGGTGTCGGCGCTCCTCGGCCGCATCCCGTCCGCCGTGGGTTACCAGCCCACGCTGGCCACCGAGATGGGCTCCAGCTGCAGGAGCGCATCACGTCCACCACCAAGGGCTCCATCACCTCGGTGCAGGCCGTGTACGTGCCCGCCGACGACCTCACCGACCCGGCGCCCGCCACCACGTTCGCCCACTTGGACGCCACCACCGTGCTCTCGCGCGAGATCGCGGCCATCGGTATCTACCCGGCCGTGGACCCGCTCGACTCGTCGTCCACCATGCTGGACCCGTCCATCCTCGGCGCGCGTCACTACGGCGTCGCTCGCGGCGTCCAGGAGACGCTCCAGAAGTACAAGGACCTCCAGGACATCATCGCCATCCTCGGCATGGACGAGCTCTCGGAAGACGACCGCCTCACGGTGGACCGCGCCCGCAAGATCCAGCGCTTCCTGTCGCAGCCGTTCTTCGTGGCGCAGCAGTTCACCGGTCTGGCCGGCAAGCTGGTCTCGCTCGAGGACACCATCCGCTCCTTCGAAGAGATCCTGGCCGGCAAGTACGACCACATCCCGGAGCAGGACTTCTACCTCAAGGGCGGCATCGACGACGTCCTCGAGGCGTACAACAAGCGCAGCAAGGACTGACCCGTGGCCGCTGTACTCAACCTGGAGGTGGCGACGCCCACGGGCCTCGCGCTCAAGACCGAAGCGGCCTCCGTCGCGGCGCCCAGCGTGCGTGGTGAGTTCGGCGTCCTGCCGGGCCACCTTCCGCTGCTGGCCGCGCTGCGCTGCGGCGTGCTCGAGTACGTCGCCAACGGCAAGAAGCACGTGGCGGCCATCGGGCCTGGTTTCGTCGAGGCCGGCCCCGACAAGGTGCTGCTGCTGACCGACATGATCGAGCTCCCCGAGGAGATCGACCTCGAAGTGGCCAAGGCCGACTACACCAAGGCCAACGAGGCGCTGCGCGCGTTCGGCGAGCGCCACGAGGGCCCTGAGTTCTCGGAGCTCGAGCGTGAGAAGGAGTGGGCCGAGGCCCGCATCAAGACGCACGAGATGGCCGCGCGCTGAGGCTCTTGGAGACTGCTCGCGACGAAGACGCGCCCCGTGGTGAACGCCACCGGGCGCGTTGCTCGTTCTGGGGTTGTTCGTTCCTCGTGAGCGCCATCCTCTTCGGGGCAGGCTGCGGCGGCTCCGAGACCACGCCTCCCGCGGACCGTAGCGCGCCCGGTGGGGAGGCCAGCCCGACCCCAGACGAGACCCCGGGGATCGCGGACATGCCCTATCTCCCGTTGAGCCTCGAGGCCACGTCGCTTCGCTTCCAGCGGGTGTACCGCTTGGCCAGCCTCGCCAGCGAGTCGCCCCTCGTGCCCCTGCCCACGGAGCCCACGCAAGCGGACGTGCAGGCGTGGGCGCAGCGGGAGCTCGTGCCGTGGGTGCAGCTGCGCAGCGACATCATCGCCGACTGCCGCGTGGAGATGCGCGCGCTACGCGGCGGCGAGGAGAACGAGCACATCGTAGCTTCTGCGCTACTGGGCTATCTCTATGAAGACACGGCCATGCAGCTGCACGGCGTGCGCTTGCCCGTCCCGGGGAACCCGCGCGCCGACGTGCGGGCGGCCCCCGCGGAGCGCATCGAGGTGCTGCTGGAGTACGCGCGGCGCGCCTTCGAGCGCTGCCTGATGGCCGGGACGGGGGACCTCGAGGTGGTGACCTACCGGCAGTACTGTCAGGAGGCCATCACGCGCCTCGGACCGTCTTCGGCGGAGCAACTGCCCGACGATGGTGAGCGGGACGACGCACCCCTCCGTCGAGGAAGACGTCGGCGATGACGCCGCCGCCGAGGACTGAGCGACCCCGCGCTGGAACGCATGACCCTGCTCGTCCTCGCCAAGCTGGTCGTCGCACCCGCCTTCGTCGTCGCCGTGACGCTCCTCGGGCGGAGGCTCGGCCCGTCGGTAGCGGGGATGCTGGCGGCGTTGCCGGTGGTCGGCGGGCCGATCCTCGCCCTGATCGTCGCCGAGCAGGGTGTCGCGTTCGGCTCGGAGGCAGCGCTCGCCGGCGCGGTCGGCGGAGGGACGACGATGGTCTTCACGCTCGTCTACACGCGGCTCGCGCCGCGCCCTGTCACCGCTCGGCTGCCTCGCGGTGTCGTACGCCTTCTGGGCCGTCGCTACGGCCGCGCTCAGCTTCCTGCCCATCGGCGTGGGCGTCGCCGTGGCGCTGCCGCTCGCGCTGTGGTGGCTCGTGCTGCGGGCGTTCCCGGTGCCCGATGGCCCGCTCCCGCTCGTGACGCCGTCCGCCGGGGATCTCCCCGCGCGCGCGGCGGCGACGATGGCGCTCGTGCTCACGATCACCGGAGTGGCGAGCGCGCTCGGACCGCGGCTCGCGGGTCTCGTGACGCCGGCACCCATCGCCACCGCGGTGCTCGCGGTGTTCACGCACCGCCAAGGCCCGCCGCTCGGTCCGGGGCGGGCCTGGAGCGCCGTGGTGGCCGGGTGCTGCCTGCGTCCTCCCCACGCGCGGGCCTCTGGCGAGCTCCGTCGGTTTCCGGGCCGTTCGTCGACTGGAGCGGCCCTGGCGGTCTCCTGCGGCCGACGCCCCTGCGGTCGCGTTGGGGCTCGGGCTGGCGTCTGCCGTGGCGTGCTCGCCCTTTCGGGGGCTGGTGCAGCGGCGGTGCTGGGAAGCTCGCGCCGGGGACTCCCTCGCACCAGGGTCCGGCCGCGGAGCAGCTCGCTCCGGGAAGTGCAGCCCGCAGAGGGCTCAGCGCGCCCTGCTCGAGGCGGCGGGAGTTGCCGAGGAGCGCCAGGAGCCCGCGGCGTGGCTCAGGCGGCCGCGTGACGCGCGGCGCGGCGACCCGAGAACACGCAGTCGGCGATGCTGAGGCCGCTCACGTACTGACGCGAGCAGATGCCCACCGCCGAGCGACCGGCGGCGTAGAGGCCCTTCACGATGGAGCCGTCCTCACGCTTCACGAGGCCGCTCTGCTCCTCCACCGTGAGGCCGCCCAGCGTGAGCGTCGGGCAGGGGAAGCGCTTGCTGTAGACCGAGCAGTCGATGGCGTAGTAGGGCCCGCGGTGCATGGCGCGCATGGTGTCCGGCGTCTTGCCGAACTCGTCGGACTGCTTGCTGTCGGCCTTCTGGTTGTAGGCCGTAAGCGTCTTGCGCAGCGCGTCCGCCGGGACCTTGATCGCCGCCGCCAGCTCCTCGATGGTGTTGCCCTTCTTGGAGTTGAACCAGAGGTTGAGCAGCGCGGGAGCACGCTGGAACCACTGCGCTTCGCCGGGGCGAGACTGCTCGCGCGCCAGGTCCTTCAGGTGCTGGTCGATGACGAGCAGCGCGGTGCCCTCGTTCTGGTCGACCATGGCCTCACCGATGGCCGCCCCGTAGCGCATCTCGTTGATGTAGCGCTGGCCCTGCTTGTTGACGATGAAGCCATGGGCGAACGCGACGGGCGGGTTGATGAAGCGCCACGCCGACACACGGCCCATGCGGTCGATGCCGCCGCCCACGCTCTGCCCGAGCTGGATGCCGCTGCCGTTGTCGGCGGGCGTGCCGAGCGGCATGCCCTTGCGGTAGCTGGGCGCGTGCTGCTCGATCATCTCACGGTTGTAGACGAAGCCGCCAGCGGCGAGCACCACGCCCTTCGTGCCGCGCAGCCGGATGGTCTTGCTGCGCGTCTTCTCGAGCTGGAAGCACTGTTCGCGCAGCTTGGTGGCCAGCCCCGGGTTGTAGGGGACGATCTGGATGGCGCGCGCGGCCATCTCCTGGTGCAGCCGCGCCCAGGGGCCTTCGATGCGCTGCGCCTCCACGCCCACGATCGCGCCGTCACGATCGGCGAGCAGCCGCGTGACGCGCGTCTCGGTCATCACGCGGGTGCCGAGGCGCAGCGCCGACTCGCGCAGCGGCGCGTAGAACGAGGCGCCCGGCAGGCCCTTGCCCTTCGCGCGATGGCCACGCGGCGCGGGCTTGGCCTTCTCCTTGAAGGGGTAGAGCCCCTCGTTGCCCGAGTAGTAGAGGTAGTACTTGTCCAGCGGGTAGCTGGTCTTGAAGGGGCACAGGCTGGCCTCGAAGGGCACGCCGTAGCGCTCGAGCCAGCGCAGGGTGTCCGCGCTGCCCTCGCAGAACTCGCGCAGGAGCTCCTCGCTCACCACACCCTGCGTCTCCATCGCGAGGTACTTCACCATCTCGTCGACCGAGTCCTCGACACCGGCCTCTCGCTGGATGTGCGTCCCCCCTCCCGAGTAGAACACCCCGCCACTGATGGCCGTGGCGCCGCCCCCGTGGAAGCGGTCGACCACCAGCACGTCGAGGCCGCGCTCGCGCCCCTCGAGGGCCGCGCAGACGCCCGCGCCACCGAAGCCGACGACGACGAGGTCAGCCGTGTCGTCCCAGCGCTCGGCCGAGGGGTCATCGAGGACCAGCGGCGGCTGCGCCGGATCGGGGGCGTTGGTGCGAGGGCGTGCGGCGGTCGTGCGTGAGCTCATAGCCCGCGCAAAGTAGAACGTGTTTCAGTTTTCGTCGAGCCGGAACTTCAGGAGCCCCGTTTTGCCGCGCGTTTTGCGCGCTTCTTGGTGACCACGGCCGCCCGGCGGGCACGCGTGGCCGCCGACGGAGCGCGCCCCGGGAGCGCGGGCTGGTCGTCGTGGTGCTCTTCCAGCTGACCGGGCGCCAGGCCCAGCTCGAACGTGGTGACCTCGCGGCGCGCGCGCTCGCCGAGGCGCAGGGGCATGACCGCGGCGCCCACGCCAGCGCCCACGTAGAGCGCGCCCTGCGGCGCGGCCAGCTCCCGCCGTGAGCCGTAGATGCCGTGCACGTAGCGGTGCCCAATCAGCTTGCCGAGCGCGAGCTCATGGAGCCCGGCCAGCGTGACCTGCCCCGCGTGTGTGTGGCCCGCGAGCACCAGCCCGGCTCCGTGGCTCCAGAGCGCGTCGGCCTCCTCGCCGATGTGGCTGAGCCCGAGGATGGGGATGCCGGGACGCAGGCCCAGGGTGGCGGCGCTCAGGTCGGCGTGGCCCGTGTACGCGTCGTCGAGGCCCACGATCTGGAGCGGCTTGCCCGCCAGGGTGAGCAGCGTGTTCTGGTTGCGCAGCACCAACACGCCGGCGCGCTCGAGGGCCGCCTGCACCTCCTCGCCGCCGGCCCAGTAGTCGTGGTTGCCCAGCACCGCGACCGCGGGTGCGTTCAGGCGCTTCAGCGTCTCCGTGAGCTCGTCCAGGTAGTTCAGGCTGTGGCACACGAAGTCGCCGGTGAGCGCCACCAGGTCGGGCGCCTCGGCGTTCACGATGTCCATGGCCTCGTGCTGCACCGACATGGGGGTGACGCGGCCCACGTGCAGGTCGGTCAGGTGCGTGACACGCAGCCCCGCGAGCTCTTCCACCCAGCGCACGGGCCCGGCGAAACGGCGCAGCTCGAAGTCTCCCCCGCGGATCATGCGCGGCCACAGCCCGAGGCGCTTGGCCTCCTTGTCGCGCCGCTCTACCTCGTCGAGCACAGCCTGGGGCGCACGGGAACGCTTGATCATCTCGGATCAGTGTATCATCGCCGGATGCTCACGTTCAGCACGGATCCGAAAGTCGCCGAGCGCCAGATGCAGGCGATCATCTTCTACCTGACCACGTTCGGATATATCGACGGGGACTTCGACAGCGCCGAAAAGGACTTCGTCCGCGAGTACATCCGCAAGCTGGTGGAGGTGCGCGTCACGAGCGGCATGCCCCAAGCCGACGAGACGCTGCGGCTGGAGCTGGTGGGCAAGTTCACCCAGCACTTCCACGAGGTCTTCGAGGGCATCGACCGGCACGTGCGCGAGCTCTTCACCGAGGCCGTGGCCAAGGACGAAGACCAGGACGCCTTCATCCACTCGAAGCTCAAGCTGCGCTGCTTCGAGCTCTTCCAGGAGTTCGACGACGCCAACCAGAAGGTGCTCATCGAGGCCATGGACGACCTCATCGCCGCCGACGGCGAGCTGCATCCGGCGGAGCTCAAGTTCCGCAACGAGCTCATCGACCTGTTCGAGAGCGACATCGACATCGACATCGCGGTCACCGACGCCGACAAGAAGGTTCGCATCTCGGAGGAGCCCATCGAGATGCACGCGTCGCAGGTGACGCACCCGTTCTTCGACCAGTTCGAGCACCACTACTCGGCGGACCCGGAGACCATCAAGCAGCAGATCCAGGGCGACCGAGACCTGATCGACACCATGATCGAGCTGCTGGCCAAGCAGGCGGCGAAGGGCGAAGGCAAGCTCGACGGAATCCAGAAGGTGGACGCGTTCGCAGGCCAGGAGCCGTTCCTGGACGGTCACACCTACGTTCACCCCATCGACCCCAATTGCGCGGGCTACGAGCTGACGGTGCTGGGTGACGTGCACGGCTGCTACAGCTGCCTCAAGGGCGCCGTCATGCAGGCCGACTTCTTCGCCAAGGTGGCCGCCTACAAGGCCAACCCGGCAGGCCTGAAGAAGCCCATCCTGGTGCTGCTGGGCGACTACATCGACCGCGGCATGTTCAGCCTGAACGGCGTGCTCCGCAGCGTCATGCAGATCTTCGTGACCGCACCCGACCACGTCTACGTGCTGCGCGGAAACCACGAGTACTACCTCGAGTACAAGGGTCAGATCTTCGGTGGCGTGAAGCCGGCCGAGGCCATCAACACGCTGAAGCCGCACCTCCCGGTGGAGGTCTTCCAGCATTACATGAAGCTCTTCGACAAGATGCCCAACGTGCTGCTCTTCGGGCGCACCATGTACGTGCACGCCGGGATCCCGCGCGACCGCCTGATCAAGGAGAAGTGGCACGACATGTCCGCCCTCAATGATCCGGACATGCGCTTCCAGATGATGTGGAGCGACCCGAGCTCCGCCGACGTCATCCCCGCCGAGCTGCAGGAGCAGTCGGCGCGCTTCCCCTTCGGCCGCCTGCAGGCCACCCGCTTCCTGAACCGCATGGGCTGCAACACGCTGGTGCGCGGCCACGAGAAGGTGGACGAGGGGTTCCTCAAGAACTACGACGACGAGAACATCACGCTCATCACGCTGTTCTCCGCCGGGGGCGAGGACAACGGCGACTTGCCCCCCGACTCCAGCTATCGCAGCGTGACCCCCAAGTCGATGACCGTCACGTACGTGGGGGACGACATGACCGTCGCGCCGTGGACCATCGACTACAAGACGTACAACGACCCGAGCACGAATGCGTTCTTCAAGCGTGCTCCCGAGATCGAACACCGAAAGTAAGAGTCAACCGATGGCCAATATCACCTTCAAGGGCAACCCCGTCAGCACCAACGGCGAGCTCCCCGCAGTGGGCAGCACGGCCCCCGACTTCACCCTCGTGGGCGCCGACCTGAGCGAGAAGTCGCTCGCGGACTTCGCTGGCAAGACCAAGATCCTGACCATCAACCCGAGCTACGACACGGGCGTCTGCCAGGCCACCGCGCGCGCGTTCAACAAGCAGGCCGCCGGCAAGGAGGGCACCGTGGTGCTCGCCATCAGCGCCGACCTGCCGTTCGCGCAGAAGCGCTTCTGTGGGGCCGAGGGCATCGAGGGCGTCGTCACGCTCTCCTCGTTCCGCAGCTCGTTCAGCGACGACTGGGGCCTGACCATGCTGGGCGGTCCGCTCAAGGGCCTCACGGCGCGTGCCGTGGTGGTGCTCGATGGCGACAACAAGGTCGTCCACACCGAGCTGGTGCCCGAGATCGTGCAAGAGCCCAACTACGACGCCGCGCTGAGCGCCGGCTGACGTCATGCACGACTTCCTCCCGCCCCCGCCCCCCGGGTATCTCACGTCCAGCAGCTATGTGCTGACACCCCGCACCAAGCGGGCGTTCCACACGGTGCTGGACGCCGCGAACATCCTGGATCTGGCGGGGAACGGGAGGAGCACCGTGACCTTCGCACCCTCGGGCGACGGCTTCTCGCTGGCGCTCGAGCATCCGCTCAAGACCGGGCGCATCACCGAGTCCCTGCACTGCCACGTGGACCAGAGCAACGTCCGCGGCGGCGCGTTCCGCCGCGAGCTCTTCGACCACACGGACACCCGCGTGCGCCTCGAGGAGGCCGACCACAAGTCCAACACGCTGGGGCTCCCGCCCAACTTGTACCCCGAGGTCGCCCTGCCCTTCATGCTGGGCTGGCTGCCGTACGACAAGAAGGCGCGCTCGTTCCACGCGTGGATCAACGACCGCTTCGTGGCGCGCGTGTACGTGGAGCAGGGCAAGACCAGCACGCTGCGGGTGCCCGCCGGGCAGCTGGAAGTGCTGGACGTGGAGATGTACCCGGACCTCAACGACTGGGTGAACGTGGGCGCCACCGTGGCGAAACTCATGCGCCCGTTGGTGCCCAAGTACCGCATGTCCTACGAGACCAAGGCGCCCTTCCGCCTGGTGCGCTTCGAGGGGCCCTACGGCCCACCGGGTGCGCCGGAAGTGGTGCTCGAGCTCGCGACCTGACCCCGCGACCTGACCGTGAAGGAGCTGCCATGACCACCGTGAAGGCCATCAACCCGAAGCCCGCCCGCACGTTCACGCGCGCGGAGCTGGAGCAGACCCTGGACGCCTGGCTCGAGGCCAACCGCCGCGCCGAAGCCGCGGGCGACTGGATCGCACACCTCGGGCCGTTCTACACCGATGACGCCGTCTACCGCTGGAACATCGGGCCCAACGAGGAGTTCGAGGCCCGCGGGCGACGCGAGATCGAGGACGTGGCCATCGGTTACCAGATGAAGGGCTTCGAGGGTTGGGAGTACCCCTACCAGCGCGTGCTCATCGACGAGACGCTGGGCGAGATCGTGGCGTTCTGGAAGCAGATTGCGCCCGTGAAGCGGGCTGACGGAACGGACTATGAAGTGGCCGGCGTTGGCGGCTCGTGGTTCCGCTACGCGGGCGACGGCAAGTTCAGCGAGCAGCGCGACTTCTTCGACCTGGGCAACGTGTTCGCGCTCTTCGCGGAGCTGGCGGCGGACGGGCACCTGAACCCGGTCATCGCCGAGAAGGTGCAGACCAAGGTGAAGAGCAAGACGCTGCTGCGCGGCCACCGCCACCTGCGGCCACCCGCTGGGCTGCGCGACAAGCTGCGCACGGGCGCCGCCATGGCGCGCATCGTGTTGCGCGGGCGCTGAGGATCTCGGGCCGGCCCCCATGGCCGCGGCCTCCATTCAGTTCAGTAGCAGACGTCCTCGAACGCGAAATAGGACGCGGCCGCACTCTCCGCGAAGTCGCGGCCCAACATGACTCCACCAGTGAACGTGCGCCCTCCGGTTGCCGCGGTGACACCGATCGAGATCGGTGACCCTGCCGTCACCTCACCATTCAGCCAGTTGGCCGAGCTGAGCATGATGATCGGCGACCCCGAGCCCGTGGCGTAGACGTACAGACGCTCTTCGTCGGCGATGGTGTTCAGATCATCCGGCGTGTACTCGACATCCAGTCGCTGCATGAGCGAGATGTCGCCGGTTCCGAAGTCCGCTGCAGCCGTCACCGTTCCGGTCGCCAGCACCGTACCGGTACCGGTACCCGTAAGCCGTCGCACCGTGATGGTGTCGGGCTGGTCCACGTTCGGATTGGCTCCGTAGAAGCGCCACTCGACGGCGATGCCCGTGCGCGTCATGGGCACACCGAGCCCCCCGCCAACGCCTCCGAGCGTCCCCGTACCTCCGTCCGAAAGAACGACCGCCCATCCATCTGCGGGAAGGTCCGCCGCGAGGGGCTTCGAGACCTGCATCAGGACCGAGAGTCGTACGAGACCCCAGCCGAGGTGCTCGTCCACCCAGGTCGCCCCGGCGTCATTGGCGGTGCCGTTGACCAAGGTGACCACGTGACCGTTGATGGGCCCAGGGATGGGACACGACGTGATCGCGCTGGACGTCGTCATGCTCACGCACGAGGGCTCGCGGTCGACGAACGTGGATGCGAGCCCGCTGTCGTCTTGGTAGTTGCCATCGCCATCATCGTCGCAGTAGTTGCAGGTCTCTCCCACCGCCCTGCAAGCCGCGTTCACGTGAGCCGTGCAGGTGCCGTTGCAGACGCGCTGGCCGGGAGTGCCGCACGGTGTCGTGCAGAAGGTCACCGAGTTCTGCGGACAGAAGAACCCGTTGTCTGCCGTCCCGTCTCCGTCGTCGTCGCAGCCGTTGCACTGCTCGGCCAGCGTGCAGGCGCTGTAGCCGCTGCAGTCACTCAAGCAGCGCCGGGTCCCCATGAGCGTCGCCGCGCCGCAGGTCCGGGAGCACGTCTGTACGGAGCCGAGCACGCAGCCGAAGCCATTGTCGGGCGTACCGTTCGCGTCATCGTCGCAGCCGTTGCACACCTCCACGCCGGAGCACGTCTGACCCACGAACGAGCACGAGGCGCTGCAGCTGCGGGTGCCCACGGTGCCGCAGCCCGTCACGCACGCATGCGCCGTCGAGTTCCGAACGCAGGAGAATGCATCGTCCACCGCGCCATCGCAGTCGTCGTCGAGGCCGTTGCAGGTCTCGGCAGGGGTGACGCCGTGAAGACCTCGCTGGTGCACGCCACGCACTGGTAGGTCCCCGGCACGCTCGCGCAGAACCCGTTGTTGCCCACTCCCGCACGGCTCGACCCGGCGATGCAGACCATCCCCATGCCGTCATCGGCACTGCCCGTGCAGTCGTCGTCGCGGCCGTTGCAGGCCTCGGTCGACCCCGGCCGTACCGACGCGTCGCTGTCGTTGCAGTCGCCGCCGCGGTTGGTGTAGCCCGCGGGGCAGAAGCCATGCGCGGGGCGCGCGGCGTCACGGCACTGCGTGGTGGCGATGCCCGTGCCGTAGGTGTCGGCGTCGGCGTCGGCGAAGCAGCCCGTGGCCCGCACGCCGTTGTCGATGACGCCGTCGCAGTCCTCGTCGCGGCCGTCACAGGTCTCTAGGCTGGTGGCCACGGCGCCCACGCACTCCCCCCACTGCCCGCCGATGCAGAGCTGCGTGCCGATCACGCACTCGCCCATGCCGGTGGCGGGCCCGCAGTTGGTCTGCGTGTCCCCGTCTTCGCAGTCGCAGCCCGGGTCGATGGAGCCGTTGCAGTCGTCGTCCACGCCGTTGCACGCGTCGAAGCGGCCCGGGTAGCGCGCCGCGTTGCTGTCCGCGCAGTCGCCGCCGAGGGCCACGTAGTTGGTGGGGGGCGAGCACGCGCTCTGCGTCGTGAGACCACCCACGCCGTCACCGTCGGCGTCCAGGTAGTACGTGCGCAGCACGCCTTCGTCCGTGCTGGTGTCGCAGTCGTCGTCGGCGCCGTTGCAGGCCTCGAGCCCCACGGGGCTGCGCGCCGCCGAGGCGTCGTCGCAGTCACCCCCGCGCTCCGTGTGGTCCGCGCTGGGCGGCGTGCACGCCATGCTGGCGGAGGCGGTGGCGCCGAACCCGTCACCGTCATCGTCCAGGTAGAACGTGCGCTCGAGCCCCTCGTCCGTGTCTCCGTCGCAGTCGTCGTCGAGCGCATTGCAGCTCTCGGGGACCGCCGGGTTCACGAAGGTGCGCGCGTCGTCGCAGTCCAGCGGGTTCGAGGCCCAGCCGTCCGGCACGCTGCACGCGAGGCGAGTCGAGGCCCCGACTCCGTAGCCGTCACCGTCCTGATCTTCGTAGTACGTGCGCAGCGTGGCCTCATCGGTCTGGCCATCGCAGTCGTTGTCGTTCCCGTCGCAGATCTCCTCCGCCTCGTAGATGGCGCCGATGCACTCCCCCAGGATTCCGTCGATGCACAAGCGGCGCCCGAGCTGACAGTCTCCGGCTTCCGTCGAGCCGCAGACCTCCGAGGTCCCGGGCATGCAGGGGCAGTTCTCGTCGGCCAGCCCGTCGCAGTTGTTGTCCACGCGGTCGCAGGCCTCCCCCGCGCGCGGGTTGATCAGCGAGTCCGCGTCGTTGCAGTCGTCTCCGCAGAGCTCGGTCTCGTCGTCCTGGTTGCAGCAGGTCACCAGCGCCGAGCCGTCCCCGTCCTGGTCCACGAAGCCGAAGGTCTCGAGGTTGCAGTCTTCGTCGTGGCCCTCGGCATCGCACACCTCGGCGTTCCCGGGGAAGCGGTTGGGATCCGCGTCGTCGCAGTCGTCCCCGCCGCACGCCACGGCCACGTGACCGTCGCCATCGCCATCGGCGGCGGATGCACACTCGATTCGGCAGAAGCGCTCTTCCTCGTCGCAGCCGTAGCCCAGCGGGCAGGTGACCCCGAGCGCCAGAACGCAACCGCGCTCGTTGGCGTCGGTGGCGCCGGGCATGCAGCGCTCTTCGCCGTTGCAGAACACCCCGTCCTGACACTCGCGGTCCAGCACACAGGTCAGGTCCACGCTGGCGTCCTCCACGCTGGGCGTGCCCGCGTCACAGGCGGCCACCATACACGACAGGACACACCAGGCCGAGCTAGACGCACCGCGACCACGGAGGAACTGGCGAGCTGCCACCGACGCGTCGCCTTCAGTGAGACTGGAATGACTGTGCCGGGGCATTGTCGAATGGGTGGCCGCTCCCCAGGGGTTTCGTGGCGCCGCGTGAAAAAAAGTCCGCGCACGTGGCCCGAGCGAGGTGCCATGCTTGCCGGGTGGACATTCCGATCTCGCTCGCTGACCAATTCGCGCGCCGCGTGGCGCTCGGGACTCCCCGCGCCCGGATGGACGGCCTGCCTGACGGCCCGACCGCCCCGCCGGCCGTGCAGATGCTGTCGTTCTTGCTGACGCCGCAATCGTTCCTGCGCGCCGTGCGCAGTGAGTACGGCAAAACGGCCACGTTGCACATCCCGGGCATCCCCCGGCTGGTGCAGTTCAGCGAGCCCGAGGCCATCCGTGAGGTGTTCGCGACCAGCGACGACGTCATGCACGCGGGCGAAGCCAACGGGATCCTCGAGCCGTTCCTGGGGTCGTACTCGGTGCTGGTGCTGGATGGTGCCCGCCACCGCTCGCAGCGCCGCCTGCTGCTGCCGCCCTTCCGAGGTGACCGCATGCGCGCCTATGGCGAGGCCATGCGCGACATCACCGCGCGAGCCACGCGTGAGTGGCCACGCGACAAGCGCTTCACCATGCAGACCGAGAGCCAGGCCATCACGCTCGAGGTCATCTTGCGCACGGTGTTCGGCATGGAGGACGGCGCCGATCAGGACCGCATGCGCAGCCTCTTGGCGAGCGGGCTGCGCATCCTCGACAACCCCCTGTACATCGTGCAGGTCTTCCAGCGCGACCTCGGGCCGCTGTCGCCCTGGGGGCGGTTTCTGCGCCTGCGCCGCCAGATCCACCAGGAGATGGACGCGCTGATCGCGCGGCGGCGGCGCGAAGGGCCTCGCGAAGACATCCTGTCCATGCTGCTCGAGGCCAAGCACGAGGACGGCACGGCGATGAGCGACGAGGAGATCCGCGACGAGCTCTTCACGCTGCTGGTGGCTGGGCACGAGACCACCGCCACCGCCATCTCGTGGACGCTGCACCGGCTGTCGATTCACCCGGACGTGCTCGCGCGCGTGCAGGCCGAGCTCGATGGTGTGCTGGACGGCGCACAGGAGCTGGACGTGGAGCGCTCGCGCGAGCTGGTGTACCTGGACGCGGTCTGCAAGGAGTCGCTGCGCATGCACCCCGTGATCCCCGGCGTGGGACGCGTGGTGAAGCGCCCCACGCGCATCGGCGGCGTGGACCTGCCCGCAGGCGTGGCCGTGGGCTGCAGCATCTACCTGGTGCACTACGACCCCGACACCTGGCCGGACCCGGAGCGCTTCGACCCCATGCGCTTCATCGACCACAAGCCCACGCCGTACACGTTCTTCCCGTTCGGCGGCGGTCTGCGGCGCTGCATCGGTGAGGCGTTCGCGCTCTACGAGATGCGCATCGTGCTGGCCACCATCTTGAAAGACCTCGCCCCGGTGGCCGAGGTGAAGACGGTGCGCACGCAGCGCCGCAACATCACGCTCACGCCGGCGGGTGGGCTGCCCATCCGCATGCGCGCCCGCTGAGGGCCGGAGCGGCCCCCACCGTCAGGCGACGGACCGGTCCAGCAGGCCTGCCAACGCGTCGAAGATGACGTTGACTTGCTGCGGGTCCGGCAGGCGCCGGAACGCGAGCTCGATGAGCTGTGGCTCCACGCGCTCGGTGAAGACCTGCATGACCACCCGCCCCGGTCCGCCGGCCTCTGCCGGGCGGCCGTCCATGTAGGTGGTCCCGCTCCACAGCTGACGCCCGTTCAGGAAGTGCGGCGGGAGCGTGGGGTCGAGCGCGGCGAGCGACCAAGCGGCTTGCTGGCGGGCGCAGAGCTCTGACACGCCATCACGCAGCGCCGACACCAGCTGCGGCGCACGCTCCCGCGCAGTGTGGCGCCAGGCCTGCCGGCGCGCGTCCGAGGGCGCGGCCCCGAACGCTGCGTGCAATCGCAGCTCGTAGCGGTGCGTGGCGCCGGCCCCCATCACGTCCGCAAGCTGGACACCATCGGGCGCGCGCAACACGCAGTCGACGTTGGGCTGCGCGCCCCAGATGGCGAGCTGCCGGCCAGGCTCCCCCGCCGCGATGAGCCCACGTGCCTTCTCGGTGTCCATGCTGTGTCCGAGCGGCTCGGTCGAAGGCGTCCAGGCCAGCAGCGCACCGAGCAGAGCGTCCGGCTGACAATAGAGGGCGTGATCGAAGTGGGCCGTGGCCGGCACGTGGCCGTCGTGGACGTGGAGCGTGGGGAAGAACAGCGCATGGGGGTCGCGCCGCGGAAACAGGAAGGCCATGGGGTGGATGCGCTGACGCCCGCCCCCGCCCAGCCCGAACAGCCCCTTCTTCTTGGGCTTCAGGCGGAACACCGCGAACCCCATGTCGCGCACGACGGCCAGCTCGTCCCACACGCTCTTGGGCATCCGGAAGCGCTGGTCCAGGCGGTCGAAGTCGGCGCGCGTGGGGACGAAGCTGGCCTCGAAGAGCCCCACGTCGTGCACCACCAGCTTGGGCGCTGCGGGGCCGCCTCGCGCGAAGCCTCCCTTGGCTTGCGGCGCGGCCGCGTACACAGCCGGAAACGCCGCCGCGAGGTCGTCGAAGAAGCGGTCGTAGCCCTCGAGCGACACGAAGGAGACGGCGTCGTCGGGTGAGCCCGGCGGCACTGGGATGGGGAGCACCATGGCGAGCTCCGAGTCGATCTCGATCTCCATGGCGTACACGAGCGCCTGCCGTCCGTCGGGCAGGCCACGCGCGAAGATCTTGGTTCCACCCACGAAGCGCACGGGCTGGGAGAAGCAGCACATCGCCGCAGCCTACCTCAGCCGTGCGGTGGGCGTGGCTAGTCGGGGTGGCCGACCGGCTGCAAAGCATCACGGGGCGGAACCCCTGCAATGCAACAAAGGTCGCCCCCTGCCGAGGTCCCTAATCCCCGGGCCAAAAAAGCATCCTGGGCAGCTCGGGGCGTCTCTGCGCTCATCGGCTTGGTCCCCTTGATCCCCAGACTCTGCGTGCCGCAACCCGCGCGGCACCAAAGTGTCACGGGAGTGTGGCACGAAGACCTGCACTGGGCACCTGACAGTGTGTCGGTGCAATCCGCGGGGAGAGGGCTCCCAATTGACCGAAAATGTGGTTTCATGGCGCCCGCTCCAACCCGGAGCTGAACGAGAAGAAGGAGAAACCATGAACAAGATTTCGAAACTCATCCTTGCGGGGGCGCTCGTGCTGGGAATTGGCTGTGGCGGTGAAGAGGCTCCGGCCGAGCCCGCCGCTGCCGCTGCTGCTCCGGCCGCCGCTGCGCCGGCCGCCGCTGCGCCTGCCGCTGCGGCGCCCGCCGCCGGTGGTGGTGGTGGCGTGTGTGAGCGCGCTGCCGCGTGCTGCACCGGCTACATCGAGGCGATGGTCGCGCTCAGCCCCGCGATGGCTGGCTCGCTCAACGCCGAGACCACCTGCTCCGGCGTGCGCCAGGCGGGCGCTGCTGGCGCCGCGGCGGAGCCCGGCTGCCAGGCGGCGATCGACGGCTGGCGTCAGGGCCTCGCGGCCATGCCCGGCGCGACGGTCCCCGCGGCCTGTCAGTGAGGCAACGCGGCTCGCTCTGAGTCGCGCGCGTCTTCGTTCGAATGCAGCGCGGTGGTCGCCGAGGAGTGTCCGGGGGAACCAGGGGACACTCGGCGGCCACGCGCAGGCACGACACAGGAGGACGTGTTGCCAGAGGCCGGGAGCGCCGCGCTCAACGCTCCACTTCGAAGAGCTCCGGCAGGATGGC
This sequence comes from Sandaracinaceae bacterium, assembly GCA_016706685.1. Lineage (NCBI taxonomy): Bacteria > Pseudomonadati > Myxococcota > Polyangiales > Sandaracinaceae > Sandaracinaceae bacterium. The sequence continues at coordinate 161,396 of JADJJE010000017.1, forward strand.
GCCGGACTTCCCGAGCCTGACATCCTGGAAGCTGTCGGCGTTGGCTGGCTCCTCGAGCCCCACGTACACGGCCCGGCAGTCGTCGCCCATCTGCCTGCGATAGGTGATCTCGCGCACGAGGCCCGCAGCCGGATACACGACGCCGCTGCTCCCCACCGTGACGAACAGGTCGCAGCTCTGCACCTCGCGCTTGATGCGCGTGATGCCGAAGGGCTCTTCGCCGAACCACACGATGTGCGGACGCAGCCTGGCGGAGCAGCGCTCACAGCTGGGCATGACGTCGAAGTAGAGGGCGTGGTCCTCGAAGGGCGGCAGCGTGCACCCCGCGTTCTCGCAGCGCGTCTTGAACAGCTCGCCGTGCATGTGGAACGCCGTGGACCCCGCAGCCTCGTGCAGCCCGTCGACGTTCTGGGTGCACAGGAACAGGTGACCCGGGTCGAGCTCCTGCTGGAGCTTGGCCAGCGCCGCGTGTCCGGGGTTGGGCAGTGCACTCGCTGCCTTCGCGCGCCGCTCCGAGTAGAAGCGCCAGACCATGCGGGCGTCGCGCGCCCAGGCCTCGGGTGAGGCCACGTCCTCGGGGCGGTGGCCCTCCCACAGGCCGCCGGCGTCGCGGAACGTGGCAAGGCCGCTCTCGGCGCTGATGCCCGCGCCGGTCAGCACGAAGACGTGAGTGTCGGGGGTCAGGATGATCGGTGAGGTCATGGGCTCACTCGGAAGCGTAGTCGATGCTGACCAGCTCCCACCTCACGGTCTGTGCGTTCCAGCGAAAACGTGCCTCGGGGGCGGGGGCATCCACCACGTCAGAGTCCAAGAGCACGAGCTGCGGGCTCGCTCCCGGGATGACGTAGACGGCCGGGCGGGGCCCGCTGAACACCACTTCGAGGCCGCGGTTGCGCGCGAAGTGCGCACGCACCGCAGCCGGGTTCGAGCCCGCGTCTCGGAAGAGGCGCACGCGGCCCGCAGACGGCAGGTACCCGAGGAATGCCTGCACGTCCGACGAGGTCACGGTGGTCATCACACGCGCGCACTCGAGGCGCTGCGTGGGGTCCGGCAGATCTTCGAGCTCGTTGCAGAGCTGGACGGCCACGGGGTGGGTCGGTGCTGCTGGCGGCGCCGGTGCGGTGGCAGCCGTCACGGGCGCGGCACCCGTGGCGAGCGCCCCGAACTGCGAGCAGAGAGGCGTGACGCGCTCGATCTCGGACCGCATCGCCGGCACACACGAAGAGACGTGCCGGGCCGGCACCGAGCCGCTCGCGGCACACGTCTGCACCACGTAGGACGCGACGCAGGCGCAGGCGTATTCGCGGTGGGCGCCCGGCGTCATGTTGGGCTCGCAACCCTCGTAGGCGGCGGACCACACGGCGTCTTGCGACATCGTGGCGCCGCGGCCCGACACCGCGCGCGGCGTGGGGGTGGCCACCGGCCCGGCGACGTGGAGGGCACCGTACCCGTGGCAGAGCTCCACCACCGGGTCGAGCCACGCGTCCTGGTTGCGCTGCACGCACTGCGCCACCTGCACGGGGCTGCCGCTGCCCAAGCCCTGACAGCGCTGAATGAACTCGGTCGCCGCGCAGGCGCACAGCTGGCGATGCTCTTCGTCCTGCGCACACCCTTGGTAGAAGTCGCGCCAGATGGACGTCAGCGTCTGTGCGCTGGCCACTGCGGGTGACAGGAAGATCATCGCACCCAGGAGCGCGGCTCCAACCATTGAAGTGGAGAACGGCATGAGTTCACTACGACACCAGTTGAAAATTATGTCAACGGGGCCCCGGGAAGAATGGTCATGTCCCCGACGTGTTGCTGCGGCTCAGACGCCAATCAGGGTGCGCACGGCGTCCTCGAGTTCGTGCACTGTGAAAGGCTTGGCCAGGAACTGACAGCGGGGATCCTGAGGCAAGCGAGCGATGACCTCGTGCCGGTCGTAGCCCGAGCACAGCACGATGGGCAGCATGGGGTCCTTCGCGCGGATCTCGCGCATGACCTCGAAGCCATCCAGCACGGGCATGGTCAGGTCGAGGAACACGCCCTGGAGCTCACCCATGTGGCGGCGATAGATGGCGATGCCCTCCGCGCCATCGCGCGCCTCGATGACGGTCAGACCCAGCTGCGCGAGCACTGCAGAAGCAACGGCGCGCACCACGGGCTCGTCGTCCACCACCAGGAAGAGCCCCGTGAGCTTTGCTGGTGGTCGGTCGGGCCTCGGGGGCGGGCTCATGTTCGAGGGGCCCGGCGCCTCGGGGATGAAGACGCGGAAGGTGGTCCCACGGCCCGGTTCCGAGGCGATGTCGAGCGCGCCACGGTGTGCGCGAATGATGCCGAGGACGGCCGCGAGCCCGAGCCCGTGGCCGAGCTCCTTGGTGGTGAAGAACGGATCGAAGACGTGCTGCATGGTCTCGTGGTCCATGCCGATGCCATCGTCCATGACCGTGAGGCAGACGAACTCCCCCGCCTGGGCGCGCTCGTGCTCGACCATGTCCGCCAGTGCACCCGCGAGAAGCGTCACGCGCGTGGTGGAGACGCGCACGCTCCCAGCGCTGCGCATCGCCGCGCTGGTGGCCTCGTACGCGTTCGTGAGCAGGTTCATGATCACTTGCCCGAGCTGGGCCGGGTCGCCCTCCACCCACAGCGCATCCGCGACGGGCTCGAACTCCACGCGCACGCTCTGCGGAATGGACGCGTGCAGCAGCTCGTGCATCTCACGCACCACCTCGGGCAGGTTGACGCGGACGGTCTCGAGGCGCGCCCGACCGGAGTACGCCAGCATCTGCTTGGTGAGGTCCGCCGCGCGCCGCCCAGCGGTCACGATGCGCTGCGTGGCCTCCCACTCGCGCGTGCCCTGCGCCTTACCGCTGGCCAGCCAGGACGCGTTCCCGAGGATGCCCACCAACAGGTTGTTGAAGTCGTGCGCGATGCCACCGGCCAAGAGACCCAGGCTCTCGAGCTTCTGCGAACGCTGAACCTTCTCTTCGAGGCGCCGACGCAGCTCTTCGTCCGCCTTGCGCTGCGTGATGTCCACGAACGTGACGATGGCGCCGCTGACCTCGCGCGAGTGCGGATCGCGCACGGGGACCGCGCGGAAGATGGCCCAAGACGTCTTCCCGTCGGGGCGACGCACGCCGAAAGTCACCGGAGGCTGCGCGAGGCCGGTCGCGAGCGCGCGGGTCACGGGGTAGTCCTCGGGTGCTGCGGGCTCTCCGCTCTCCCAGATGGTGACGCTGGCGAAGTCCGAGGTGTACCGCTGGGTGAGCGCGTCGTAGCTCAGCCCGAGGATCTGCTGGGCCTCTGCGTTGGCCGACTGGATGGCCCCGCTGAGCGCCACGTGCACGATGCCGCTGGGCACCGCCTCGAGGATGCGGTGGTTCAGCTCCTCGGACTCCCGCAGCGCCGCCTCTGTCTCGCGGCGCTCCACCAGCTCGCGCGAGAGCGCCTCGTTGGCGCGAAGGAGAGCGGCGGTGCGCTCGGCCACTCGGCGCTCGAGCTCGGCGTTCTGGGCGGACAGCTGCTCGGTCCGCGCGCTCAGCGCCTCGGAGGTGGACTTGCGCCGGAAGAACCCGGGCACCTCGATGGCGGTGGGCTCCGGCACGACGCCGGGATGGGCCGCCAGGTACTCGCGGATGCGCCCCTCGATGCGGTGCGGCGGCGCCATGATGAAACGGCAGTGAGGGTCGCCCTTGGCGCGGCAGGTGATCTCGCTCGCCACCAGGGGGATGCCGAAGCTCGACTCGCACCAGCCCGAGGAGTAGCCGGCGTTCATCACGCAGACGGGGAAGTCGGCCACACGCCCCGCGGCGATCCAACCGTCGGCCTCCATCGAGTACGGGTGATCGTAGTACAGGACGTAGTCGTCTCCGGGTGCTGGGGCGCTCTCCGGGTGGATGTCCACGAAGGCCCAGCCCGCATAGGCAAAGTGGATGGGCCCCGCCGACAGTCGGTCGATGGGCTCGGTCACGCCCATCTTCTCGGCGAAGACGCGCGCATCGGCCAGCCCCATGGCGTGGGCGAGGTCGAACAGGATCTCGCGCGCCACGGAGACACCCTCGTCGCGCGTGTCGCCATACAGACCGCGCACCACGTCGAAGAACTCGACCGAGAGCGAGCCGGCGCGCACGAGGACGTAGCGCTCGTCTGCGATGCCGATGGTGCCGTGCTCGGGGCTGAAGCGTACGCCGGAGAAGTAGCGCTGGACGTACTCTTGCGCCTTCTCGAAGATGGGCGCGAACGCCTCTGGCACACGGACACTAGTCAGCACCTTGGCCTCGATTTCGCAGCAGGACGCCTTCCGCAGCAGATTGCCATACTCGGGGCGGGCGACGGAAGCGTCGCAGCAGCAGGCGCCTCAGGAGCGGCGCGACCCCTCGGTCAGCTTCATGTAGAGGATGTACCCGGCCAGCACCAGCGTGCAGCCATTGGCGAGGTACACGGGCGCGCTGTCGTGCAGGATCCCGTACACGAGCCAGAGGGCGATGCCCACCGTCAGCAGCGAGAACATCCCGAGCGAGAGATCATCGGTGCGGCGCGTGCGCCAGACCTGCACCACCTGCGGGATGAAAGCGGCCGTGGTGCAGAACGCGGCGACGAAGCCTATCCACTCGGTCATGTCGGGAGCCTCGAGTTGCGGCGGCGCTGACGCTCGCGGTTGAGGGTGTAGAGGCCGGAGACGATGATGAGGGTGGCCCCCGACAGCGTTGGGAGATCGGGGCGCTCGTGAAACGCAAAGACCCCGATGATGAGCGCGAAGATCAGGCGCGAGTAGCGGAAGGGCGTGACGACGGACACGTCGCCGAGGCGCATGGCCTCCGTGATGGCCCAGTAGGAGACGATGCCGCAGGTGAGCGCGCCGGTCAGGTGGCCCAGCTGCACGCCGGTGGGCACGATGGCGCCGCCGCTCACCAGGAGCATCGCCGCGCCGAGCACGCCCACGGCGATGAAGCCGGAGAACGCGAGGTGCATGGTGACGATGCTGGGCGGCACGCGGCGCGTGGCCACGTCACGCATCGAGAGGCCCAACACGGCAAGCACTGCCCACAGCGATGCGGGCTCGAAGCCATCGAGGCCCGGACGGATGACGATGAGCACGCCCGCGAAGCCCACCGCCATGGCGAGCCAGCGCTGCCAGCCGACCTCTTCGCCGAAGAGCACCGCCGCGCCGAGCGTGACGACGAGCGGCGTGGCCTGAAAGATGGCGGTCGCGCTGGTGAGCGGGGTGAGCGTGATGGCGGTGATGAACCCGAGGGTGCCCACCATCTCGCCCACGTTGCGCGCGACCACCGCGGGGTGGAACAGGTCGCGCGTGAAGAGCGGAACACCCTGGCGGAGGACCAACGCCGCGAAGATGGGGGTGCCCGAGACGCTGAGCATCACCAGAATCTGCCCCGTGGGCATCTTGGCGGACGTCCACTTGATGAACATGTCCTCGAGGGCGAAACCCGCCATCGAAGCCACCATCAAGAGGATGCCGCGCAAGTTCTCCATGTCGCTCGGGGAGAGGTGGCATAGCCAGCGTGGGGAGCAACGCGGCCCACGCCAGCTCAGCTCAGCTGCGCCAGCGCCGCCTCGACCACGGCTTCGGCCGTGATCCCGAACTTTTCGTAGAGCAGCTCGGCAGGGGCCGAAGCACCGAAGCCCTTCATGCCCACGAAGCGGCCGCGCATGCCGAGGTAGCGCTCCCAGCCGAAGCCGCTGCCGGCCTCGACGGCCACACGCGCGCGGAGGTCGGGCAGCATGACGCTGTCGCGATAGGCGGCGTCCTGCGCCTCGAAGAGCTCCCAACAGGGCAGGCTCACCACGCGGGCGCGCACGCCCTTGGCGGCGAGGGTGGCCTGCGCCTTGATGGCCAGCTCCACCTCGCTGCCCGAGGCGATGATCACCACCTGCGCTGCGCCGCCCTCGGCCTCGCTCAGGATGTAGCCGCCGCGCTGCGTGCCGCTGACGTCACGGTCCATGGTGGGGATGTCCTGGCGCGTGAGCACCAGCGCCGCCGGGCCCTCCCACTGCAGCGCGGCCTTCCAGCACTCGCGCGTCTCGTTGGCGTCGCCGGGGCGGAACGTGGCGAACCCGGGGATGGCGCGCATGGTGGACAGCTGCTCCACCGGCTGGTGCGTGGGGCCGTCCTCACCGAGGCCAATGCTGTCGTGCGTGAGGATGTAGCGCGTGCGCAGCTTCATGAGCGCGGCCAGGCGCATGGTGGGGCGCATGTAGTCGCCGAAGATGAGAAACGTGGCGCCGAAGGGGATCATGCCGCCGTGCAGCGCCATGCCGTTGAGGGCCGAGCCCATGGCGTGCTCGCGCACGCCGAAGTTGATGTTGCGCGGCACCTCGCCCGCGCCGACGCGCCCGTAGAACGGCAGGCCGCTGAGCTCCGAGCCGTTGCTGCCCGCGAGGTCGGCCGAGCCGCCGACCAGGTGCGGGATGGCCTTGGCCAGCGCGTTCAACACGGTGGCGCTGGCCTTGCGCGTGGCCACGCCCTTGGCGCTGGGCTCGAACTTGGGCAGGTTCGCGTCCCAGCCTTCCGGCAGGCCCTGGGCGAGCGCGACGTCCAGCTGAGCAGCCAGCTCCGGGAAGGCCGCGCGGTAGGCCGCGAGCTGCGCGTCCCAAGCCGCCTTGTGCTTGGCGCCTGCGGCCACGGCGGCGTCACGCGCGGCGCCGAGCTCGGCGGGCACGTGGAAGGGCTCCTCGGGCCAGCCCATGATGGCCTTGGTGGCCTTGATCTCGGCGGCTCCGAGCGGCGCGCCGTGCGCGGCGGGGGAGTCCTTCTTGGTGGGCGCCGGGAAACCGATGATGGTCTTCACGCGGATCAGGCTGGGGCGCGGGTCGGCCTCGGCCTTGCGCGACGCGGCCAAGATGGCCTCGATGTCCTCGCCGTCGTCCACACTCTCGGTATGCCAGCCGTAGGCGCGGTAGCGCGCCAGCACGTCCTCGGTGAACGAGATGTCGGTGCGGCCGTCGATGGTGATGCTGTTGTCATCCCAGTACGCGATGATCTTCCCGAGCTTCAAGTGCCCGGCCATGGAGGCGGCCTCGGCCGAGACGCCCTCCATCAGGTCTCCGTCGGACGCGATGACCCACACCTTGTGGTCGAACAGCGTGTGCCCCGGCTGGTTGAAGCGCGCCGCGAGGAACTGCTCGGCCATGGCCATGCCGACCGCGTTGGCGATGCCCTGCCCGAGCGGACCGGTGGTGACCTCCACGCCCGGCGTGTCGTGCAGCTCGGGGTGCCCCGGCGTCTTGCTGTGCCACTGGCGGAACTGCTTGATGTCGTCGAGCGAGAGGTCGTAGCCCGTGAGGTGCAGCAGCGCGTACTGCAACATGGACGCGTGGCCGCAGGACAAGATGAAGCGGTCGCGGTCGGCCCACTCCGGCGAGATCGGGTCGTGCTTGCGCAGCTTGGTGAAGACCGTCCAGCCCAGCGCCGCGAGCGCCATCGGGGTGCCTGGGTGCCCGGAGTTGGCGGCCTGCACCGCGTCCATGGAGAGGCCGCGGATGGTGTTGACGGCGAGAGCGTCGAGGGGGGTCTGCTGCGTCACGTGATGTCTCCTGAGCCGGTGGACGGTCCCCCGTCTGCCGTGGGCCGCTCATAGTACGGATCCTCCCGTTTGGCTACGGTCCCCAACAACACCAGCGCCGCTACGATCAGCGCTCCGATGCCGGCAGCAGCCAGGAAAACAGGGGCGTAGGCCGCGAAAGCGGTCAGTGGCCAGGGTGAGTACGAACCCCCGATGCGCGCCCAGGCCAAGGCGAAAGCGGCGATCGACGCCCACACCAGGGCGCCCGACGCCCGCCGCAGGGCCAGCCTGGGAGGCGTGGGTGGACGCCCGTTCCGCGTGGCTCGCAGCGCGCCGAGCGCAATCCCCAGCGCCCCCGAGCTCACGCCCAGGACCCCGACGCTCACGAGGTGCGGAGTGACCACATCGAGCGCGCTCAGGGTGAACGGCTTCTGCAGCAGCAGACGGTGCCCGAGCACCACGCCGGCCAGCCACACCAGGGGCGCCAGCAAGCTCCCCGCGTCCAGCCCCGTGAAGCTGCGCTTGGTGGCTCCGAGACCCATGAGCGCCAACAGCATGGCGAGCCCCAGCACACCCAGTGTGCGCGCCTCGTGGTACAGCCGCTGTTGACGTGCGGCGTCCTCCGCGAAGGCCGCGCGCTCGAGCAATCGCTCAGGTGCGGGTGCGTCGAAGAGCACGCAGGTGGACGAGCGCGGCGTGGGCAGGCCGCTAGCCAACGTGAGCAGTCGCGGCACGCACTCGGGCGGCAGGTCCTCGATGTGGCCCGGCGCGAGCCCATCTGCGCGCAGGGCAAACGGCGCTCGCATCACCTCGGGCTCGTCGCCGCCATGTCCACCCACAGCCAGGTGCCCGTGGTCCGCCAGCACCAGGGCCACGAGGCCGGGCTGTTCGCGCGTTTGTCGGTGAAGCTCGGCGATCAGGGCGTCGGCGCGCCGCAAGGCCTCGCGGTGCGCCGCGCTGGTCACGCCACCTGCGTGCGCGCTCTCGTCCACGGCCAGGAGGTGCGCCACCAAGAGGCCAGGCTCCGCGGTCGCTGCGAGCTCGGCCATGGCGCGCCGCACCGTCGCGTCGAAGTCGCGCGTGGCGAGGACTTCGCGGGCCGCGAGTGAGGGGGTCAGCAGCTGCAACAGCCAGTCGAGATCTTCGCCCAGGTAGCGCTCTCGGCCGTGAAGCGCGCGCACGCGGTCGCCGAGCGTGTCCACGCGCGCCACCCCAGCGTCGGACGTGCGGTGGTAGCGGTTGGTGAACACCCCCGTCAGCCGGTTGGGCGCCCCGGTGACCAGCGCGTGGTAGGCCCCCGTCGAAAGCGTGGGGTTCGGAAAGAGCAGGCTGCCGGTACGCGCGCCCTCGCGGAACGCCCGCATCGCGGGCAGGCGCGCCGCCTCGTCCACGCGCAGGCCGTCCAGCAGCAGGATCACGATGGGGCGCACGCGGTGACCCGCCGTGAGCGTGGGCTCGGGGTCCGCCAGCTGCCGCAGCGCGCGGGTCGCCGCCGTCTCGTGGTCCGCTTCGCGCCAGAGCGACTCGGCCAGCCACCACAGCACGAACGCGCCCACCCCGGCCACCAGCAGGAAGCCCAGCGACGCTGCGCGCGGATCGATCACCCGGGTGGAGAGCTCGCGTACCTCGTCGGACATGCCGCGGTCGCGAGCGCGCACGTAGGGTTCGAGCGGAGCGGACACCGCGGGGACTTTATCCTCCCGCGCGCTCAGAGCCACGATGTCTCGCCACGTACGGCCGACACGCACACTTGCATACATGGAACTTTCGGCCCATATCAGAACCCTCTTCACCGGGGTGGACCATGCGCGCGAAGTTCTCTTGGATCTGGGTTGTAGCGTTGATGTCGGCCGGCTGCGGCGAGGCCGCCGTCGCTCCGCCCGTGGATGCGGGACCGGAGACCCACGTGGTGGTGGTGCGCGTGCTCGGCGATGGCACGGGCCGGGTGACCGGGGAGAGCATGATTGACTGCGACGCGGCGAGCGGTGGTCGCTGCTACGCGAACCTCACGCATGGGGCGACGCTGCACCTCGAGGCCAGCCCGGACTCGGGGTCGTCGCTTGTGGCGTGGAGCCCGAGCGCCTGCGGAAGCGGCGCCACGTGCGACGTGGTGGTGGACGCCGACATCATGGTGGAGGTGACGTTCGCCCAGGTGGACGACGGACTCGAGGCGCTGACCGTCCTCATCGCGGGTGCGGGCACCGGCAGCGTCACGTCGTCTCCGACGGGGATCGACTGTGACGTGGAGTGCAGCGCCCGCTTCCCAGCCAATGAGGCGGTGACGCTCACCGCCGTGGCCGTGCCGGGCTCGAGCTTCGTGGGCTGGAGCGGTGCCTGCACCGGGACCTCCGCGCAGTGCACCGTCACACTGGCGGAAGCATCCATCGCAGTCGCCACGTTCGAGCCCCACGTCTACGACTTGGAGGTGGCACTGCTGGGCACGGGAGTCGGTGCGGTGACGTCGGTGGGAGACGCCATCGACTGCGGCGGGACGTGCCGAGCCCACGTCGGCCATGGTGACGAGCTGATCCTGCACGCCACCCCCGAGGCCGGCAGCGCGCTGCTGGCGTGGGGCGGCGCGTGCGCGAGCGCGGGCACCGCCAGCACCTGCGAGGTGACGGTCACGGGGGACATCCAAGTCACCGCCAGCTTCGAACAGGTGCAGTACGACGTACTGGTGACCCGCAGCGGAGACGGCATGGGCAGCGTGGCCGCGAGCGGCATCACCTGCGGCAGCGACTGCACGGAGGTGGTGGCCTACGGCACCATGCTGAGCTTCACGCCGAGCGCGGTGGCTGGCTCCGAGTTCGAGGGCTGGGACGGCGACTGCGGCGGCACGGGGGCCTGCGAGCTGACCATCACCCGCGACACCGAAGTGTCCGCCAGCTTCGCGCTGCGTCGCTATACGCACACCGTGAACGTCACGAGCTTGCGCAGCGGCGCGGGCACGGTCACGTCCACACCCACTGGCGTGGACTGCACCGACAGCTGCACCCATGAATTCATCCATGGCCAGCTGGTGACCTTCAGCGCGGCCCCCGAGCCCGGCTCCACCTTCGCCGGCTGGGCCGACAGCGGCGGCGTCTGCAGCGGGACGGGCCCGTGCGTGATCATGGTGGGTCAGGCACGCACGCTCACCGCCACCTTCGAGGGGCACACGCCCGTGACGCTCAACGCGGCAGACCGCGACCCGGACGTGCGGCTGCGCGACTACGACCTCTTGGGCGCCGATCTGGACCTCGACTTCGGCGGTGTGCGCTCGAACGTGTCCATTCCGCCCGGCGCCGGCGTCTTCTACTTCGAGGGGCACCGCACCACGGACGAGCTGGGGCCCTACGGCGTGGGCGTGTGCAGCGCGACCCACAACCTGAACGGCACGAGCGTGGGCACGACGGACCAGGCCTTCGGGGTCACCGCGACGGGCGGCCTCGACTACAACGGCATGTTCCAGGGCTTCTTCGACGCCGACGAGACCGAGTACTACGGCATGGTGGTGGACTACCGCGGCGCGAGCCCCATCGTGCACGTGATCACGCGCGACTACGACTGGGACGCCGCCGAGGTGCGCCCGCACGTGGTGCGCTCGCTGACCATGAGCACCGTGACCACGCCCGTGTTCATCTTGGCAGCCGGCCTGCGCACGGTGGTGGGCGCCGAGATCGAGATCAACCCCGGCAACGACACCACCAACTTTCCGTTCCACTACGATGCGGACGCGATCTTGCGCGCCGCGAGCCTCACGGATGAAGCGGACGCGTTGGTCATGGGCTGGGGCAGCACGTACGCGGGCCCGGTGGACGACGCGCCCGAGCTGACGGTGTCCGCCAGCCAGAGCGTGGCGAACGGGGCGAGTGTCATGGTGACGGCCAGCGCGCTCGACATGGAGGACGGCGATCTGACGGCGTCGATCACGTGGGAGCTGCTCTCGTCGCCGTACTACGAGGGCCGCGTCACGGGCAGCGGCGCGAGCTTTTCTTTCGTGGCGAGCGGCGTGGGCATCCACCCCGCGCGCGCGCGGGTCGTCGACTCGGCCGGCCAGGTGACCGAGGCGGTCGTGCGCGTGAGTGTGACCGGCCCCGTGGCGAGCCCCGCGATGGTGCAGCTGGTGCCGGATGCGCTGAGCGGCGCCGGTGTGGTGCTGGACCCGAGCGCCATGCAGGTGCGCTGGACCGGCAACGGCAAGATGGCCATCCGCGCGAACCAGAGCTGCTACGGGTGCTACTGGTACTTCGAGTTCTCGCGCCTGCGCAGCCCGGAAAACATGGGCGGCGGGCTGGTGACGGGCATGGGCAATCTGAACCCCTTCGGCTGGGACGACGTGCCGCAGAGCGTGGCCATCAACGTGTTGGGCGGCAGCTGGCGCAACCTGATCCCCAAGGCGAGCTTCCCGGGCCCCAACACCGGCTTCGACACGTACGGCGTCGTGGTGGACTACCGCGCCGAGCACCCCACGGTGTACGTGATCGTGGACGACGTGCTGCACTACGAGGTGGTGCTGGACGACGTGTGGACCGAGCTCTACCCCATGCTCTACGGGAACCCGCAAGGCACCGCGCCGGGCAGCTACGACGAGAGCATCAACTTC